>DASQDO010000025.1:0-18321 GCA_035634135.1 Actinomycetota bacterium | reverse complement strand
GCGTCGCCACCTGTAGGGCGAGCTTGTCGCGGAGGGCACGCCGCCGGAGCGAGGACCTGCGCCTGTTCGAGATCACGCCGCGCGCCGTCGCGAACAGCCACGGGAGCGGATCCGCCGGCACGTCTTCGAGACGACGCCACGCGACGAGGAAAGCCTCGGAGACCACGTCGTGCACCTCGGCGTGATCCACGCGCCGCGCGGCGTAACGGGCGACGGCGTCGAGATGCTCTCCGTACAGCGCACGGAACCTGGCTTCCCGACGTTCGTCGCGCCTCATATCCCTTGAGTGTCCGGCACGGGCCGAGGCGTCACGCCTGTCGGCAACGGTCTGAGATAGTCGGTCGCCATGGAGCACGTCATCCGGGCTACCGGGCTCACCAAGACATTCCACGCGACCAAGGCCGTCGACGGCGTCGACCTCACCGTCTCGGCGGGACAGCGCGTCGCGCTCCTCGGCCCCAACGGCGCGGGCAAGACCACGACGTTGTTCATGCTGCTCGGCGTCATCTCGCCCGACGAGGGCCACGTCGAGGTAGCCGGGCTGCGGCTGCCGGAGCACCGCAGCGAGGCGATGGAGCGCGTCGGCTTCGCCGCGGGCTACATGCCGCTCGCCGAGCGCCTGCGCGTCCGCGAGTTCCTCGCCCTCTACGGCGGTCTCTACGGGTTGAAGGACCCGCGTGAACGCATCGAGCTCGGGCTCGAACGGTTCGGGATCACGCGCCTCGCCAACGTCATGGGCAACGAGCTGTCGTCGGGGCAGCGGACGCTCGTCGGGATCATCAAGGCGACGCTCCACGGCCCCCGCCTCCTCGTGCTGGACGAGCCCACCGCGTCCCTCGACCCCGACGTGGCCCAGCGCGTCCGTCAGGGTCTGCACGACCTCTGCGAGAAGGAGGGGACCACGCTCCTCGTGACGAGTCACAACATGGTCGAGGTCGCGCGCCTGTGCGACCGCGTGATCTTCATGTCCGCGGGACGCATCGTCGCCGACGGCTCGCCCGAGGAGGTCGCCGGCCGCTTCGGCCAGGACGACCTGGAGGACGTCTTCCTCCACCTCGCGTCGAACGCCCGCGACGCGTCCCGCGCCCAGGAGACCGACCACCTGTGAGCTGGCTGCGCGTCAAGTCCATCGCCAAGCGTCACGCGTACGTCCTGCGTCGCAGCCCCCACCGGCTCTACGACATCACGATCTGGCCGTTGGTCGACGTGTTGCTGTTCGGCTCGCTCGGAGTCTTCCTGTCGGAGGCCGAAGGCGGCGAGGCCGCTGCCTACGGCTACCTGCTCGCCGGCATCGTCCTGTGGCACGTCGTGTACCAGAGCCAGATCGCGCTCTCGACGGGCTTCCTCGAAGAGACGTGGTCGCGCAATCTGCTCAACCTGATGGTGACGCCGCTCAAGGAGGTCGAGTACGCGGCCGGCGTCGCGCTGTTCGGCCTCGTGAAGCTCGCGCTCGGCGTCGGCCTCGTCGCCCTCGCAGCTCTCGGCTTCTTCGCGTTCGACATCACCGACGTGGGGTTGGGGCTCATCCCGATCGCGGCGGTCCTGCTCGCCGTGGGATGGGCGATCGCGCTGTTCGTGATCGCGCTCGTGCTGAGGTTCGGCAGCGGCGCCGAGGCCCTGGCGTGGGGGATCCTGTTCCTCGTCATGCCGCTATCGGGTGTCTTCTACCCGGTGCCGGCCCTGCCGGGCGCGGTCCAGCCGATAGCGAGGCTGCTGCCGACAACGCACGCGTTCACGGCGATGCGCTCGCTCCTGGACGGGCAGGGCATGGAATGGCGCGAGCTGGCCCTGGCGGCCGGCGGGGCCGTCGCGCTAGGCCTGGCGGCGACGCTCTTTTTGGCGAAGATGCTGTCGACCTTCCGAACGAGGGGCTACATAACGCGCTACTCGTAGTGCGCCGGGGGCCGTCCGAGTTGGGCGCAGTCCCGCTTTCCGGGACCAGGGCCATCGCGAAGCAGGGGTGAGAAGGTCTAGAGGCTCTGCAGGCGGGGCGGGAACGGCACTACCGACGGGGGTGGCGGGGCCGGGGGGGCCGCCGCTTCGGCCGCGTGGCGGCTCGCCGCCCAGGAGTCGAAGCCCTCCACGTCCATCGGCCTGGCTATGTGGTAGCCCTGGCCGACCGTGCAGCCCAGCGCCTCCAAGCGCTCCATCGACTCGCGGTCCTCGATCCCCTCGGCGACCACGACCAGGCCCAGGTTGCGGCCGAGGTCGATGACCGAGCGGACGATCACCGCGTCGTTCTCCGACGACATCATGCCGCGCACGAAGCTGCGGTCGATCTTCATCTCGTCGACGGGGAGCCTGCGCAGGTACGCGAGCGACGAATAGCCCGTGCCGAAGTCGTCGATGGCGATGCCGATCCCCATCTCGTGGAGCCTCGTGAGGACCTCGATCGCGCGTTCCGGGTCCTCCATGATGCTGCTCTCCGTGATCTCGAGCTGGAGGGCGTCGGGGACGAGCTGGCTCTTGTTCAACAGCGCGCTGACCTGGCTCGGGAGGTCGACGTCCATGAGGTTCTTGACCGAGAGGTTCACCGCGACCTTGAAGTCCGGGAAGCCGGAGCACCGCCACGCGAGGCACTGCTGCAGGGCCTCTTCGAGCACGTAGGTCGTCATCGGGCCGATGAGACCGGTGTGCTCGGCGAGGCCGATGAACTCGTCCGGCGGCATCATGCCGTGGCGCGGGTGCTTCCACCGCACGAGGGCCTCGGCGCCGATCAGGCTGCCGGACCCGAGGTCGACCTTCGGCTGGTACCAGACGACGAGCTGGCGCTCCTCGATCGCACGGCGCAGCTCGGCGACGAGCGCGAGCCGGTTCGGGCTGTACTGGTCCTTGTCACTGTCGTAGATCTCGAACCCGCTGTGTGACGCCTTCGCGATGTACATGGCGACGTCGGCTCGCTGCATCAGCGTCTCGGCGTCGGTCCCGTGCTGCGGGAACAGCGAGATCCCGATGCTCGCACCGACGTCGAGCGAGAGGTCCTGGAGCTCGTAGGGCTCCCGCAGGGCGGAGACGAGGTTCCCCGCCATGTCGGTCGCCCCGATCAAAGAGCGCAGGCGAGGGAGCAGGACGGCGAACTCGTCACCGCCGAGGCGGGCGATCGTCACGTCGGGGCCGAGGATGCGGCGCAGACGGAACGACGTCTCCTTCAGCAGGCTGTCGCCCGTGGGGTGGCCGAGCGTGTCGTTGATCTCTTTGAAGCGGTCGAGGTCCATCAGGAGGACGCCGACCATGTCCGAGCCCGCCTGCGCGATCGCCTGCGACACCCGGTTGTGGAACATCGTGCGGTTGAACAGCCCGGTGAGTGCGTCGTGCTGGGCCTGGAACTCGTTCTCCGCGGCCTGGCGCTTGAGGCTCTCGACCAGACGTCCGTTCTCGAGCGAGATGCTGGCGTGGTTGGCGAGCGTCTCGACGAGCTTCAGGTCGTCGGAGTCGAACGTCGCGAGGTCGTCGCGCAGCCTGTTCCCGACGAGCAGCGTCCCCATGATCCCTTCGGCCCCGTGGAGCGGGGCGACGATCGCGTCGCGGATCCCGCGCTCGTGGAAGTGGGTGCGCAGCTTCTCGTTCTCGATCGGACGCGCTACGAGGATCGTCTGCCCCTCGGCAGCGACCCTCGCCCACACGCCCTCGGTCGGATCCAGGTTGATCGACCGCAGTGGCTCTCTCCTGACGCCCGGGCCGAGCGAGGCCCTGAAGGCCCGGCCCCCCTTGACCGTCGGGAACCGCGTTATCTCGGCGTAGTCCGCTCGGAGCATCTGACGGGCTTGTTCGAGGACGGTGTCGACGACGGAGTTCGCCTCCAGCGACTGCTGGAGGATGCGCGTCGACTCGTAGAGGAGCTCGAGGCTCTGCCGTTTGTGCCGCTGGGCGTTGTAGCCGCGGTAGGCCAGGAACAGCAGCGCGGCCGGGACCGCGAGGAGCCATGCAGAGACGGGGTCGACCCAGAGGACGGTGACGGCCGCCAGCGCGACGCATGCGTTCGTGAGCGTGATGATCCATCCCGGACCGATCAGGGCCTTGAGGCTCTGCCGGCGTCCTTCGGCGAGCGACATCACGAGCACGACGCAGAACGCGGCGATCGTGTCGGCGGTGAAGCCTCCGAGGAAGGCGCCGAGCCACCCGGCGGGGCCGGTGTGCGCATGGTTGCCGACCACGGAGTGGAAGATCAGGATCGCGATGCAGCTCGTAAGCCAGAAGTGGGCCAGGTTGAACGTGAGGCGCAGCATCGCTTGCCGGCGATGGAGGACGAGGGCGGCCCCGCCGCCGGCGAGGACGCCGAGGACGAGGTCGGGCGGAGACGCGAAGAAGAGGCCGAGGATGAGCGGGATCTCGTTCAGCGAGTACGACAGGACCTCGCGGCGGAGCTGGACGTGGATGACGCAGATCTCGGAGAACGCGAACAGCGGCGCGAGCACCCACCACGAGAGGTGGAACGGCGCGCTGGGCGTCGGGATGTCGACGACGAAGGAGAAGTAGACCGCCGCGGCGCAGCCGGCGAGCAAGGCGTTGAACATCCACACCTTCTGCTCGCCGGTCAGGAACCGGAACCGGTCTCCGATCCTTCGCTCCGACGCGATGACGTCTGTCACACTCGACCCCTCCGACACGACCTACGACGCAAGCTCGGCCGGGAAGGCTCGCCGCCCCGTCTCCCCCGATATGTCCCGCGTCCTCACTGTGGCATCGGCCCTGGACCGGGAGGAGTTGAGTGGCCCGAAGTAGCTATTTCGACCTGCGCAGATGGGTCGATCAGGACACGCGGAGCGCGAGCGCGAACCCGTCGTGGCCCTTGGTCCCGACCGTCTGGACGGCCGTCCCTTCGAGGCGGGGCTCGGCCGCCACCATCTCGAGGAAACGGCGGGCGCCGGCGGCGCTGGGGTCGTCGGTCGCCGAGGCCACGGCTCCCCCTCTGACGACGTTGTCGGCGACGATCACGCTGCCGGGGGCCGTGAGCCTCAGCGACCACTCGAGGTAGGCGGGATTGTTCGGTTTGTCCGCATCCAGGAACACGAAGCCGAAGGGGCCGGCGCCGTCACGGACGAGGTCCGGCAGGACGTCGAGCGCGGCCCCCTCACGTACCTCGACCACGCCGTCCAGCCCCGCCCGCCCGACGTTGCGCCGGGCGACCTCGGCGTGTACCGGGTCGGCCTCGATCGTCACGAGCCGGCCGCCGGCCGGGAGCGCCCGCGCCAGCCAGATCGTGCTGTAGGCGGCGAGCGTCCCCACCTCGAGGATCGAGCGGGCGCCGGAGAGGCGGGCCAGCAGGTGGAGGAGCTTGCCCTCGGTCGGAGTGACCTCGATCGGCGGGAGCCCGGCCGCGGCGGATGCCTCCAGCGCTCCGGTCAGCTCGCCGTCCGGCGGGGCCAGCAGCGCGGCGAGGTAGCGGTCTACCTCGGCGAACCTCTCCCCGTCCACGGGTCCGATTATCGACGCGGGCGTGGGATAGCCTGCCCGGCGTGCCGACGCCCCCCCGTCCTACCGCGCGGCAACGTCTCCGCTACTGGTTCGACAACACGCTCTCGTCCGGGACCGCCGCGATGGTCCTGTGGCTGACGCTCGCGACGGTAGGGCTGATCCTCGTGATCGCCACGGCCGCCGCGATCGCCGAGGTGCGCGCCGAGGGGGCCGAGCTGTCGTTCGGCGAGGCGCTGTGGTCGACGCTGATGCGAACGCTCGACCCCGGGACCATGGGCGGCGACGTCGGGTGGCCTCTGAGGGTCGCGTCGCTGGCCGCGACCATCGGCGGGATCCTGATCGTCAGCTCGCTGATCGGCCTCCTCGCGAACGGGATCTCGGACCGCGTCGCGGAGCTCCGCCGGGGCCGGTCGCCCGTCCTCGAGACCGGTCACACGCTGATCCTCGGATGGTCGCCGAAGGTCTTCCCGATCATCTCCGAGCTGACGGTCGCGAACGAGAGCCAGGGCGGCGGTGCGGTCGTCGTCGTCGCCGACATGGACAAGGACGAGATGGAGCGGCTGCTGGACGCTCGCGTGAAGGAGCGCCGGGGGACGCGCATCGTGTGCCGCAACGGAGTCCCCTTCGAGCCCCTCGACGTCGCGATCGCGCGGCCGGAGGCGGCGAAGTCGATCGTCGTGCTGAACCCCGGCCACGCCGACGGCGACGCGGAGGTCGTGAAGACCGCGCTCGCGCTGATCCGCACGGCGAAGCTCGCGGGCGACGTCCCGGTGGTCGCCGAGGTCTCCGACGCGTTCACCGCGGCGGCGCTGCGCGACGGGACGGCGGGGGCCGTGAGCGTCGTCCGTTCGACGAGCATCATCGCCCGCGTCACCGCGCAGGTGTGCCGGCAGCCCGGCCTCAGCGACGTCTACCAGGAGCTGTTCGACTTCGCCGGTGACGAGATCTACTTCGCGCCGGCGGGGAAGCTCGCGGGCTCGACGTTCGGCGCCGCGCTGACGTCGTTCGAGCAGGCCGTCCCGCTGGGGCTGAGGTTCGGCGACGGCCGCGTCGCGCTGAACCCCAGCGCCGACACGCCGATCTCCGAAGGAGACCGGCTCGTCGCGATCGCGTCCGACGACGACGCGATCGTCTTCACGGGGGCGGGCGCCGGGAGCGCCTCCCGAGGCGAAGCGGTTGCGGCGCGCACCGAGGCCGAGCGCATCCTGATGATCGGCTGGAACCGCATGGCGCCCGAGATCGTGCGCGAGCTCGACAACTACGTCGCGCCCGGCAGCGTGCTGTCAGTCCACGTCGACCCGGTCGTGGTGCCCGCCGAAGAGGTCGACGTGCCCGAGACCCGCAACCTCAGCGCGACGGTGCACACCGAGGCGCTCGATCCCGACGCGCTGCGCACGATCATGGGGTCGCAAGCGCCGGAGCACGTGATCGTCCTCTGCTACAAGGAGCGGCTGAGCGAGGCGCAGGCCGACGCGCGTGTCCTGCTCACGCTCCTGCACCTGCGCGCCGCCATCGACCAGGCAGGAGCACCGACGAGCGTCGTCGCCGAGCTCCTCGACGAGCGCGACGTCGACCTCAGCCCTTCGGGGACGACCGACGAGTTCATCGTGAGCGAGCGGCTGACCGCGCTGATCATGGCCCAGCTGTCGGAGAACCGCGAGCTCGCGCCCGTGTTCGACGATCTGCTCGACGAAGCGGGGGCCGAGATCTACCTCAAGCCCGCAAGCCTCTACGCGCCACCGGCGACGCAGGTCTCGTTCGGGGACCTGACCGCGTCGGCTGCGGCCCGCGGCGAGGTCGCGCTCGGTTACCAGGCGTGGGCCGGCGGCGACGGACGGAAGGTGACGATCAACCCGCCGAAGGGCCGGACGTTCGAGGCGCGGGCCGACGACCGCCTGATCGTGCTGGCCGAGACTCAGGGCTGAGCCCGGCGTCCGCTCTCAGCAGTAGACGTAGGGGTCGTCGCCGATCCCGAACGACTCGCCGTTCATGGCGAGGTCGTTCCAGTACGCGCGGCGGGCCTCCATGTTCGCGGTCATGAAGTCGCACGCCTCCTGCGACTTCGTGCGGGTCGGCTTCCCCGCGACGCCCAGGTGGGCGAGCATCTCCTTCACGACCTCGAACTGCCTCGCCGGCGAGATCAGGCCCCAGCCGGTCTGCACCCACGGGGCCGCGTCGTTGACGGGGACCGACGTCGGGTCGGCACCGCCCTCGGTCCCGTACTCGCCGGTCGTCGGGTAGTAGGCCGCCTCTTCGAGGGCACGGCGCATGTCCCAGTTCGTCAGCTTCATCTTCCCGTCGACGAGCAGCGGCGCACCCTTGCCGGGCTTGACGATCCCGCCGTCGTGGCCCGCGGCCCGCCGCGTCTCGAGCAGGACCTTCGAGAACGTCCCCGCGCTGCGAGGCGTCGCGAAGCTCGTGCCGCCGACGGACTGGAGACCCTGCTCGCAGCTGCGGCAGTACGGGAGGTCCTGCGTGAAGTCGCCGACGAAGTCGGGGACCTGGCCGGACAGGAGCTGACGTCCGCCGCTCGCGCCCTCCTCGAAGCCGGCGACGCCGATGCTCCACCACGGGCCGCCGGTCTCGTCGATGCCGGCGTACGTCGGGTCGTTCGCAGCGGCGCCGAAGTGGACCTTGCCGTTCTCGACGACGCCCGTGTAGCTGAACGACAGGTTCGTGAACGTCGGGTAGCTGGTGGCCGGGCCGTAGCTCGTGCTGACGATGTCTACCGCCGGGTGCGTGAACGCCCACTTCTCGGCGGCGTCGACGTTCCAGTCCTCGACCGCGACGACGATGGCCTCGGGGTTCGCCGTGAGGACCGACGCCGCCGTGCCGATGCCGTGGCTGCTGGCGTTGCCGTCGGGGCGAAGGCGCTGCTTGTCGCCGAGGAAGGAGATGCCGATCACGTTGGTCCCGGCGAACCAGTACGGCTCGCCCTTCTCGATTGCGTCGAACTTCGCCTGCACCTTCGCGAAGTCCTTGCCGAAGTCGCCGGTCCGGGGGACGCGGATGATCTGGTCCTTGCCGATGCCGAACTCCTTCAGAACGGCCGGCGTCACGCTCGACGGGCCCTTGTTCCCGTAGAGCGGGCCCCCCTTGTAGAAGTACTCGTGGAACGCGTTGAAGCCGGTGTCGATCACGGCGACGACGACGCGGGGCTCGTCGGGGGCCTCCGCCTTGGCAGAGGCCGGAGCCTGGGACAGGGGTACGACGAGGGCGGCGGCCACGAGGGCGCCGAGGGCGCGGCGGATCGAACGAGTCGTCTTCATGGCCGGGGGGTTCTCCGCAGGGGCCGTCATCCCTCCGACGGCGGGTGGCGGCGGCGTGCCTACTGGGGCTCGGCGCTCTTGGAGAACTGGCCTCGCCGGAGGACCCTCGTCGCGAGCAGCCGGCCCTCGGAGTCGAACGCCCGGAGGCGTCCCGTGGCGTCCCGGTTGTACCGGCGGGTCCCGACGAAATGGATCAAGAGGTTCTTCGGGAGCCGCGTCCAGCGAGGCGACCGAACGATCCGCACGTCACGTGTCCGTCCGTCGATCGTGAACGTCGCCCTCGCGACCCGCTCCTGGACGTAGGCCTCGAAGACGTAGGCGCCGGGACCGTCGGGCGGCGTCGGCGCGTTGAGGTTGACGATCCCGAGCCGAGGCCGGTGCTCGCGCACGCGGAAGCGGAAGATCGAGCCGTACGGCCCCCAACTGTCGGAGAGGCACGGGCGATCCTTTCGGTCCCGGAAGAAGACGAGCTCCCACCGGCGGCCGAGGAAGCGGCCGTGGGCGACCTCGCGGCTCCGGCGGTAGCCGTGGGAGCAGGCGGGGCGCTCGGGGTCGGTCGAAGCCCCGGCCCCGAGCGCCGGAAGACTGGCCGCGAGCACGAGGGCCGCAGCGACGGCGACGCGAACGGTCGGACGAAGCACGGGCCCAGGCTAGCCGAGGATCGACCGGCTCGGCAGGAGGGATTTCCCTGCGGCAGTGGCGCCGGCCACACGGGGTCGGGAGCGCTCGTCCGATCGTTTCGGCGTGCGAGCCGACACCGACGATCCCGCGTGCCCAAGGCCGCCCGCGTCCTGGCGGCGCTGAAGCGGGACGGCTGGGTCGAGGTTCGGCGGCGCGGGTCGCACGTGACCCTCGAGAAGAACGGCCGAAGGGTGCGCTGGACTCATCACCACGGCACTGATCTTGGTGGGCCCATGATGGCCAAGACCGCCCGTTCGTTCGGCTACACGCTCGAGGAGCTCAGGCGGATGGTGTAGCAGAATGGACGAGATGAGACTTCACGTCGAGCTGTTCTACGACGACGAGGTGCGCCAGTGGGGGTATACCGTTCCGGCGCTCTCCATCCTCGGCACCGGCTGCGATTCGAGGGCGGACGCCGAGCGGTTTGCCGTCGAGGCAATTCGGGACGTAATCGAGTCGGGTGAGGAGGAGCTCGACGCCGACGCCGACATCCTGACGCTCGACGTGCAGATAGCTCGGGCGAGCTAGAGCGCCACGGGACGAGAAAGGCCCCCTTGCGGGGGCCTCTTGGTTGCAGGGGCGGGATTTGAACCCGCGACCTCCGGGTTATGAGCCCGGCGAGCTACCAGACTGCTCCACCCTGCCCCTCGACTCTACCAAGCGTAGGCTCCGGCCGTGGACGGACCAAGCCCCGTCGAGCTGCGTCGTAGACGCATGTTCGACCCTCTGCTAGAGCGGCGTTCGCTCGGCGGGTTCCGGAGCGTCGAGCTCAACCTCGCCGGGTGGGCCACGCTCGTCGCGGCCGGGCTCGCAGCCGGGGCCCTCTCGGTGATCGCGGGGAGCCCGGCGAAGATCGCGCTCCCCGCGGGCGTCGTCGCCGCGTGGCTCGTCGCGCTCGTCCTCGACACCGTCCACTGGCGCAACATGACGACGGGGATCGGCCGTGACGGGCTCGACCCCGTCACCGGCGACGAGATCGTCCGGCGGCTCGCCGAGAGAGGCATCGAGGCGGAATACCAAGAGCAGGTCTTTGACGAGCCGGACGGCACGCTCTATCTCCAGCGCAACATCAGGTGCCGCAACGCCGACTCGGCCAAGGTCCGGGCCCTCGTCGACGAGGTGCTCGGCCGCAAGACCTAACCCGAGCCGGTCTCGGCTCCCCCGCTCAGCGACCCCGCCCTTTCCAGCAGCTCGCCGAGCTCCTCGATCAGGCGCCCGTACTCCTCGAAGTCCCCGGCCGCGAGCGCCTCCTGGGCCGCCTCGTAGACGCGGCCCGCCTCCTCGACGATCTCCATGAGCTCCGGCGACGCCGGCCCCTCCGGGTCGCCCGGCTCTTCTGGCTCCTCGGGCTCTCCCGGCTCCGGGGGCGGCTCAGGGGTCCCCAGGCCGAAGAGCTCGGCGAGCGCCTCGTCGAACGTGTCCTCGAACGCGACCTCGTCGTCCAACACGACCGCGACCCGCTTGAGCTCGGGGATCCCGACGCCCTCCGCGGTCACGAAGAACGGCCGCACGTAGAGGATCGAGTCCTCGATCGGAAGGACGATCAGCGACCCGAAGAACGTGTCCGAGCCCTCCTGGCCCAAGAGCGTCTCGGCCTGCGAGACCTCTTCGTCCTGGCTGATCAGGCTCTCGACCTGGCCGGGCCCGTTCGGGGGGTTCTGCGCCGGGAACCTGAGCGAGATGAGCTCGCCGTAGGCCTCGGGATCCGACCGCGCGACCATCAACGAGATCATGTTGCGCTTGCCTCGCGGCGTCGCGGCACGCGTGAGGACGAACTCCTCGTCGATCTCGCCCGGCAGCTGCGTCAGGAGGTACGTCGCGGGGTTCTCCGGGATGTCCCACGCGTCTTCCTTCGCGAAGAAGTCGTCGGGCTCCTGCATGTGGTACGTCCGGTACACCTCCGTCTGCAGGTTGAAGAGGTCCTCCGGGTACCGGAAGTGCGCCTGCAGATCGGCAGACGGCTCCTCTTCGGTGAACAGGTCCGGGAACGCCGCGCGCCACGCCCGGATCAAGGCGTCGTCCTCGTCGACCACGTAGAACTCCATCGTGCCGTCGGCCGCGTCGACGACGACCTTCACGCTGTTGCGCACGTAGTTCACCGAGCCGCGCAGCACGCCGGGCTCCTCCGAGCCCGCCACGACGGCGTTCGCGTCGAACCTCTGCGAGTACGGGTACCACGGCGTCGACGTGTAGCCGTCGAGGATCCACACCAGCCGTCCGTCGACCGCGGCCGCGTACGGATCGGAGTCGAACGAGAGGAAGGGGGCCGCGCGCATCACGCGATCGCGCACGTTCCGGTAGAAGAGGATGCGCGAGTCGGGCTCGATGAGGTCCGACAGCACGATGTTCGGGTCGCTCTCGCGTATCGCGAACGCGAGCTTCCGGAAGATGCTCGAGAGCTCGATGCCGCCCTCGCCCTCGTAGTTGTTCCGGACGACCTCCTCCGCGGCATAGTCGACCTCGGCCTGGCCGGAGTTCACGATCGAGTACTCCGCCGGCTCGAACTCCTCGCCGTAGTACACGCGCGGCTGGTCGAGCGCGAGGTCCTCGGCCCCCTCCTCGACCGTGCCCGGGATGTCGCTCACGAGGAAGTCCGGCTGCCCCGCGGGGCCGATCGAGTTCGCGAGGCTCGCGACGACCCCGTAGCCGTGCGTGTACTGGAGGTGCTGGTTCTGCCATCCGCGCGAGCCCGCCGGCAGCTGGTCCAGCGACAGCTCGCGAGCCGCCAGCAGCACCTGACGCGTCTCGCCGTCGATCTCGTAGCGGTCTACGTCGACGCCGGGGAACGTGTAGTAGAGCCGGATCGCCTGCCGCTGCTCGTACGACTGCCCGAGCGTGTCGGGGTCCCACAGACGCACGTTCGCGAGGATGTTCGAGCTCGCCTCCAACCCTTCCGGGGTTATCTCGGTCGCCACCGCATACGGCCTCTGCTCGACGTCCGACAGGTCGAAGCCCTCCCGGGTGGCCTCGAGGTTCCTCGCGATGAACTCCCGCTCCTGCTGGAGCTCCTGCGGGTCGACCGAGAACCGCTGTATTGCGGTCGGCCACACGAAGCCCGCTAGGAAAGAGGTGAGGACCCAGATGCCGACTGCCGCGAGCGGCAGCGACAAACGGCGCACGCGGATGTTCACGATGAACAGCACCGCGGAGACGATCGAGATGATCGCCAGCAGCCGCAGCGCGGGGAGGTGGGCGTTCACGTCCGTGTAGCTCGCGCCGGTGACGACGCCGCGCTCGGAGAAGTTCAGCCCGAACGTTCCCAGGTAGTACTGGACGGCCTTCACGAGCGCCATCAGGCCCAGCAGCACCGAGACGTGCGCGAGCGCGCCCGGCGTCACGCCGCGCAACCCGATCTGCGGCCGCAACGATCCGTGGAACGCGTGCGCCACGAGCGTCACGAGCAACGACGCGATCAGCGCGAACCACAGCAGGTCCAGGGCGGTCCGGTAGAACGGGAGGTCGAACACGTAGAACGCGACGTCCCTGCCGAACTGAGGGTCGCGTTCGCCGAACGGCACGCGGTTCAGCCAGAGCAGGACGGTCCTCCACGCGGCGCTCGCGCCGATGCCGGCGAGGATCCCTATCGCGGCCGCAACCGCGAACCGCAGCGACCGCACGTACGGCGTCAGCACGTCGCGGTAGCGCTCCATCGGGTCGACGATCGTCCGGCCCCCGACTACGAAGCCTCCGTAGACGGGGGCCGCGCGCGCGGCGACGACGAGGTTGACCCACACGATCGCCGCTATGGCTACGGCGACGGCGAGGCCGACCCAGACCTGCGTCCCGATGCTCGTCCACAGGACCGACTCGAACCCGACCTCCTGGAACCACAGCACGTCGGTGTAGAAGCGCGCGAGCGACGAGGCGGCGAGGAGGAGTAGGACGACGGCGCCGATGAGGATCGCGCGCCGGCGCGAGCGTCGAGCCGGGGGGGCCATGGCCGGAGAGTAACGTCTAGCCGGCGGTCCGGCCGAGGCCGCCCCGCGTCAAACGAACTTGTCGGCGGGGAGTGCCGCGCGAATCCGGCGGACCAGCTCTTCCGGGCTGAACGGCTTGCCCACGAACTGGGCCCCCGGCCAATCGTCCGGGACACCCCGTTCCATCCCGCTGAGCACGAACACGGGGATGTCGCGTGTCGCGGCGTCCTGCCGGAGCGCGTGCAGCACCTGCTTGCCGTCGAGCTTGGGCATGATCTGGTCGAGCAGGATCACGTCGGGGGACGACGAGCGGGCGGCCTTCAAGGCCTCCTCGCCGTCGGCGGCCATGACGGTGTCGAAGCCCTCGTCCTGGAGGACGATCTCGAGCGTCAGGCGGACGTTGAAGTCGTCCTCCGCGACGAGGACGAGCGGGCGGCTCACCGGCCCAGTCTAGGTCTAGAGACCTCCGACGGCGTCCTTGATCCCCTTGCCGCCCTGGTTGAGGATCTGGAGCGGCCCCTCGTCCTCACCCTCGTCCGGGTCGTCGGTGGGTCCCGGCGACGGGCTCGGGGTCGGCTCCAGAGGCTCCGTCAGGTCCTCGGCGCCGCAGGTGACCACGTTGCTGCATTCGTCCGGCGGGTTGGGCTTGTCGGTGGGCGAAGGCGGAGGCTGGGTCGGCGGAGGGTTCGTGCCCGGCGGAGCGTTCGTCGGGACGGGGCCGGTCCCCGGCGGCGGGAGCTTGCCGCCTTCGGCCAGCACCGCGGCCGCAGCGGTGAACGAGTCGTCCCCACCCGATGCGGCCTCGACCGCGACCGTGGCGATGTCCTCGAGGTCGGCGAGGACCGCTTCGAGCTTGACGCCCATGATCGTCGCGGCGACCGACCATTCGGCCCCCCGGTCGAACAGGTCGAAGGCCCGGCGGAAAGACGCGCCCAGGGGCCCGTCCTCGTGCGAGGCGATCGTGAAGCCGACGAGCAGGTTGATCGGGTCACGCCGGAGGTACGGCTTCAAGAAGGAGACGTCGGCGCCGTCCTGAAGTGCGGAGAAGTAGTCGAGCCCGGGGCGCTCGCCCTCGACCTGCGTCTCGAGCCCTGCCGAGAGCTGGTCGAGTTCCTCCTGCAGCGCGATCACGCGATCGAGGTGGAGACGGTCCCACTGGTCGGCGACGTTGAAGTCGTAGGGGACGGCGGACTCCGGCATGAAGTTCACCGACGGAGACGCTTGGAAGAGGCGCCCGATGACGAGTCGCTCCTCGCCGGGGGCGCTGAGGGTCACCCGGCCCTCGTAGGAGCCGACACGAGCCGCCGAGATCCCCCGGTCGATCCGGATGGTCGCGGACGAGGTCGAGGCGCGGGTCCCGCCGAAGGTCACGGTGAGGGATTCGCTCGTGTCGGCGAGGAGGCTGCCGCCCTGACTCTCGACGCCGCGGGCGTCGCGGACCCTGACCTTCGAGTCGGGGGCGAGCGTGAGGAGACGGTCGCCCTCGAGGCGGATCACGGCCTCGCCCGAGCTGTGCGTCTGGACGACGTCGCGGGGCTTGAGCGACGTGGAGTCGCCGACCTCGATCGTCTCGCCGCCGCGCAGGACGGTGACGATCCCGGCCCGCTTCTTGACGGTCATCTCCTCGAGCACCGAGGCGTCGGAGAAGCGCCACCAGGCGACGCCGACGAACAGGACGAGCACTAGTCCGACCGCGATCTGGGGGGCGCGGGAGTGGGCGATCCGCTCGACGAACGTCGACTTTGATCCCATATCTGCGTAGTTTCTCGCAGGACGCCTGGTTATTGGAATAGTCCGTTGTGACTAGTTATCTGCGGGCTTCTTGACCCTCCGGGCCGCCGGGATCGAGATCGTGAACGTCGTCCCCTGGTCGGGCTCGCTCTCGACCGTGATCGAGCCGGCGTGGGCCTCGACGATCCGCTGGACGAAGGCGAGCCCGAGGCCGAGGCCCCCGTACGCCCTGGTCTCGGACCCGTCCAGCTGGTGGAAGTCCGAGAACACCTTCGGCAGGTCCTCCGGCGTGATCCCGATGCCCTCGTCGCTGACGCAGACCTGGACCTGGCGGCGCCGCCCGTTGGTCCCGCTCGTCGCCGTCTTCGCCTCGAGCCGGATCGTCCCCCCGTGGGGCGAGAACTTCACCGCGTTGTCGAGGACCTCCTCGATCGAGCGCCGGATGAGCCTCTCGTCGCCCACGACCTGCGGGAGCTTCGGCGGGACCTCCGCTACGACCTCGTGGCGCGGGGTCTTCTTCTCCCAGTCGGCGGCGAGCTTCGCCACGAGTGCCCCGAGGTCGATCGGAGTCGACTTCGGGCTGAGGCGGCCGGCCTCCATCGCGGAGAAGTCGACGAGCAGCTCGACGATCCGCTCGAGCCGCGACGTCGAGTCGAGGATGCCCTTCACGAACTGCTTGGCCTTCTCGGGTGGGACCTCTTTGCGGCTGAGGATCTCCGCGTACCCCTTGATCGGCGTGAGCGGGGTACGGAGCTCGTGCGAGATGTTCGAGAGGAACTCGGACTTCATGCGCTCGACCTCACGCTCGCGCGTCATGTCGCGCACGACGGCCACGGCGCCGGCCACCGTCCCGTCGTCGCCGCGGAGCGCCGCGCTCGTGACCGCGACGGGGACGGGGTCGGCCCCCTTGCGCTTGAGCGTGATCCCGCCGACGGAGCCCTCGGCGAGGTCGAAGATCGGGAGCCGGACCGGGTCGCCGTTCGGGTCGCGGGCCTCGAGCACCTTCTCGACGGGCTTGCCGATGGCCTGCTCGGCCTTCAGCCCGGTGAGGCTCTCGGCCTCGCGGTTGAAGGCGAGCACGCGCAGGTCCGCGTCGACGGCGACGAGCCCGTCGGCCATCGACTGCATGATCGTCTCGATGCGGGTGCGCAGCCGCGATTCCTCGAGCGCGGCCTCGCGCAGGTCGTCGGTCATCCGTACGAGCGACGCGGTCATCTCGTTGAAGGTCTCGCCGAGCTGGCCGACCTCGTCCTCGCCCCCCACGGCCGCTTGCGCGCTGAGGTCGCCCTCTCGGACGCGGCCGGCCGTCGCGGTGAGCTGCTGGATCGGGCGGGTGATGCGGCGGCCGGAGAGCCAGGCGAGGACCATGGCGACCGCGCCGACCGCCATGGCGACGACGAAGAGGATGCGGGTGACGCCCTGGCGGGTCTGGGAGACGATCTCGGCGGGCGAGGAGAGGACGATCTCGCCGATGACCTCGCCGTTGGGCCTCTCGAGGGCCGCTATGCCGTTGTAGAAGGAGCGGGTGCCGAGCGTCTGCTGCATCGAGGTGGGCTCCCCGGTGGCCTCGGTCTCGAGCCGGACGGGCCTCGGCAGGAGCCGGCGGGTGGGGACCTTCGGCGGGAGCTCGGTCGTGACGATGCGGCCGTTCACGACGAGCGAGGCGCGGGTCGGTTTGACCCGGCTCGTTATGCGTTCCATGGTCAGCCCGTCGACCCATTGGCCGGCCATGACGAAGCCGACGCGGCGGCCGGCCGGGTCGACGACGCTCCGGACCCCGAGGACGACGATCGAGTCCTCCACCCGGTCGAGCCCGACCACCTGGTCGGTGATCTCGGTGTCCTTGATGAGGTCGCTGCCGAGCAGCCTCGTGACCGTTGCGTCGGCGGCGAGGGGCCGTTCGGTGAACCGCGGCCCGGCCCCCTGGTGGAACGACGGGCCCTCGCCCGCGCTCCCGAGCGCTCTCGTGTTCGCGCTCACGATCGCGAAGTCGATCGGGAACTGGTCGACGAGCTGGGCCGCGGTCGGGTCGAGGTTGCGCGTCGTCGCCATCTCCTCGGCGATGTCCTTGTTCAGCCGGGAGAACGAATCGACGAGCCTCAGGAGATCACGCGTCTCGTCGACCATGATGCTCTCGGCGGTGCTGCTCGCCTGCTCCTCGATCCGGTCGAGCTCGTTGCGCTCGACGTTCGACGAGATCACGCCCGTCAACGCCGTCGACAGCGCCAGCACCACCGCGACCAGCAGAGCTACGAACGACGCCACGAAGCGGGTCCGGATGCTCGACCGGATCCCCGTCCACAGCCACGCCCCCAACAGCAGATAGCCCGCCCCGCGCAAGCCGTGCGCGAGATAGGACAGGCTGTCGACGTCGCCCGTGCCGTAGACCTCGCCCGGGACCGACGCCGTCAGGCCCTCCGCCGCCGCTATCAGGATCGCCGCGGCGGCCAGGCGCCTCATAGCGTGGTCCACCCGGGCGGCCGCCAGAGCCATGATCGAGAGAAGAGCGGCCGCCCCCGCGGGGACCAGCAGCAACGGCTCCCTCAACGAGACGGCCGCGGCCGCTGCCGGGGCGGCCCGGAGGCCCCCGACGACCGCGATCTTCACCAGCGCGTAGCCGAGGCCACGGGCGGACGCCAGGAACTCGGCGCCGTCCGTCGTGGCGTCCAGGTCCCCGAAGGCGAAGGCGCCGCCGTGGGCTACCTGGGCCGCCGCGAGCACCACGAAGCCGAGCGCCGCCGTGGCGCGGTTGAACCCCTCGCCTGCGACGAGCGACGGGCGAGAAAGCACCAGCAATGCGGCGCCCGCCGTCATCAGGAAGCCGAGGAACTCGACGGTGAAATGGAGAGGGACCGCCATGAAGCTCTCGAACATCGTGGTTCAGTCTCCCACGACGGCCTCCGGGGGGCCCGGCCCGAGCCCTTACCTCGTCAAAGCCCTTCCAGGTACTCCAGCGCGTCGTCGAAGGTCGCCACCGACACGACCTCTATGTCGCCTGCGGCGTCGCGGGCCGCCTCGTAGTTGAGCTCGGGCGCGAGGAAGATCTCGGCCCCCTGGTCCTCGGCGCCCGCGACCTTCTCCTCGATCCCCCCGATCGGTCCCACGACGCCGCCGCACCCGATCGTCCCGGTGCCGGCGATCTTGCGTCCCTCGGTGAGGTCGTCGGGGGTGAGGCGGTCGTACAGGGCGAGCGAGAACATCAGCCCGGCCGAGGGCCCGGCGATCTCGCCCGTCTTGAACGTCACCTCGATGCTGTCCCCCAGGACGTCGGCCATCGAGATGCCGACGAACGCGAGCCCCTCCTGCGC
>DASQDO010000024.1:0-2408 GCA_035634135.1 Actinomycetota bacterium | reverse complement strand
CGGGGCGGACGGATCCCACCGGAGGACTCGGCCGAAGGCCGCGAGCTCGAGCGACAGGCCGGCGAGATCGCCACGTCGTCGCGCGCACCGAGGCGCGGGCAGCCCGCGCTCCCGCCCGGCGTCGCGTCCCCGCCGCCCCCGCCGGCCGCATCCGAGCCGATGCAGCGGAAGCCCGTCGACACGGCGTCCGGCGACGAGCCCGAGACGCAGCTGGACCTCGACGACCTGGCCCGCCGTCTGTACCCCCGCCTCCGTCCCTATCTGAGAAAGGAGCTGTCGCTCGATCGTGAGCGTGCAGCGGCGAACCTGCGGGGGCTGCGATGACGGCGAGCGACCCCACGACGCCGGGCACGGTCTGCGCGTTGTTCTCCGTCGTCATCGACGACATCGACGGCAGCTACGACCTCGGCACGTTCGTGAGCTGCGAAGGCATCGGCCTGACCGTGGAGGTCGAGGACCGCGTCGAAGGCGGCAACAACGGGTTCGTGTGGAAGCTGCCGACGCGCGTCAGCTACGGCAACGTGACCCTGACGCGTCCGCCGGGGCCGGACACCGCGAAGCTGCTCGAGTGGTTCGCGTCACTCCGCAACGGCGTGAGACGGACCACCGGGCGCATCGTGGCGCTGGCGTTCGCGGAGAGCGACCGAGTCGAGTGGACGCTCGAGGGGGTCGTCCCCGTCCGCTACCAGGGGCCCTCGTTCTCCGCGGACTCGACCTCGCCCGCGCTCGAGACGCTCGAGATCGCCCACCACGGGTTCAAGGTGAAGTAGCGATGGCGAAGGCGTACCTCGAGTTCGAGGAGTGGGCCGCGGCTGCGGCAGGCGGCGCGCCGCGGCGGATCGAGTTCCAGTTCAACCCCAAGGAGTTCTCCGTAAAGCAGGGCGCCCACTGGGTCGAGGTGGACGGCTCGACCGCGTCCGAGTACGTGGGCCCCCGGTCGCAACACATGTCCGTCGGGATGTTCCTCGACGCGAGCGACGCCCCCGACGGTGACGTCTCGGCGCAGGTCGACACTCTGCTCGCGGCGTGTCACCCCACGCCGGCGTCGTCGTCCAAGAGCCAGCCGCTGCCGCCGCGCGTCCGCTTCGGCTGGGACCGCGTCCACTTCGAGGGCTACGTGAGCGACGTCGACGTCCACTACCGCTTGTTCCACCCGGACGGGCGTCCGATCCGCGCCGAGTGCACGATCGAGATGCAGGAGATCGAGCGCCCCACACCGCGCCAGAACCCGACCTCGGGCACGCCCGAGATCCACCGGACGGTCGCGGTCGTCGCCGGCGACACGCTCGCAGGCCTCGCCTACCGCGAGTACGGCGACCCGGCCCGCTGGCGCGCGATCGCCGAGCTCAACGGCGTGGACGACCCGCTCAGGGTGAGGCCGGGGACGCGCCTGCTGCTCCCGCCCGCGCACCGTCTCCGGGAAGCGTCGTAACGGTGCTCACCGCCGGTGCGGTCTCGTACGCGACCGAGAGCCTCGTCGTCGAGGTGGACGGCGCCCCGCTGGCCCCCGACCTCGCGGCCCGGCTCCTCGCCGTCACGGTCGACGACTGCACCGCGCAGCCCGGTGCGTTCTCGCTGTCGTTCCGCGACCCGTTCCACGACGCGGTCGAGAAGGGGCGGTTCGCGTTCGGCGCGTCGGTCACGGTCGCCCTCGCCGACGGAACGGTGCTGTTGTCGAAGGCGGAGCTGACCGCGCGTGACTCGGAGGTCGACCCCGCGGGCACGATCACGGTCGTCCGCGGGTTCGACCTGTCCCACCGCCTCCACCGCGGCCGTGCCACGGAGATCTACCGGCAGGTGCGCTACTCCGACGTCGCCCGGACCGTCGCCCGCCGCGCGTCCCTCGAGACCGGTCGCGTCGACACTCCGCGCACCGCCGTCAAGCCCCAGGTCACCCAGTGCAACGCGAGCGACTGGGACTTCCTGACGTCGCTCGCGCGCGAGATCGGGTACGAGGTCGCGGTCGTCGACGGGAGGCTGACGTTCGCCCCGCGTCCCGAGGCGTCGAGCGCGAGCGTGACGATCACGCCGGACGACCTCGTGCGCCTGCGCTGCGTGGTCTCGGCCGCCGAGCAGGCCGCGCAGGTGGAGGTGCGTGGCTGGAACCCGCAGCTCAAGCAGGAGGTCGTCGCCACGGCCGCGGTCGCCCCACGCGGCAGCGAGCTGGCCGAGGCCCCGGCGGCGGCCGCGTCGAAGGTCGGCGGCGCCACGCTCACGAGCGTGGCCGGGCTGTACCACGACACGCGCGACGCCACCGCGGCGGCGGGGGCGCTGGCGGAGCAGGTCGGCGACGCGTACGGGACGCTGGAAGGCGTCGCGCACGGCAACCCCGGGCTGCGTGCGGGCACGGTCGTGAGCCTCGAGGGGGCCGGGGCCGGCTTCGACGGCGACTACACGCTTACCGCGAC
>DASQDO010000023.1:0-11657 GCA_035634135.1 Actinomycetota bacterium | reverse complement strand
GGCTCACTTCGCGGTGCAACATTGCCCGTCGCGGGTTGGGATCTCCTAAGGCGTGTCGAAGGCTTTTTCCTTGCTCTTGTAGTGGAAGGACGTACTCATCCATGGAGGGTTTCACTGCACAGCAAACGTCTCGTTTCACAGGTTGCACGGCTCACCAGCTGAGGTATTGGGACCGCATCGGCCTCGTCAAGCCGAGCGTCCAGGCCACCGGAGGACGTCCGGGGGTGCGGCGGCTCTACTCGTTCCGTGACCTCGTCGCTTTGAAGGTGGTCAAGTCGCTCCTCGACCACGGCATGAGCCTCCAGAGGGTTCGCCGCGCGTACTCGTACCTGCGCAAGCGGGCCGCGCTCGACGACCACCTCTCGGAGGTCAAGCTCGTCACCGACGGGCAGAGCATCTTCAAGATCGCTCGCAACGACGGCGAGCTCCTCGACGCGTTGAAGGAGGGCCAGCTCGCCTTCTTCATCGCCATCGACGAGATCGCCGCCGGCGTCGACGGACGCGTGGCCGAGTACCTCTACGACCGCGAGGAGTTCGTCACCGCTCTGCGACAGGTCGAGGAGAAGCTCGAGCAGGACGTGCCCGAGGAGGCGCTGCGGAGGCTACGGGCGGCCAACTAGCCGCCGCGGCGAGAACAGCCTCCCGGCCCTCGCCCACCACGACGCACGTGCCCACAGCGCGCCCCTGAGCTTGCGCGCCAGCGCCCTCGCCTGCCCGGCCTGGTCCGGGCGGATCCCGCCGGGGGCGTACTCGGCCGCTTCGAAGATCGAGGCCAGGCGCGTCGCGTCTTCCTTCGGGACCTTGCGGAGCCCGGCCAGCCGCAATGCGTACGCCACCGCCGACTCGGCCGGGTCGCGCGGCGACGCCAGCTCCGCGGCCTCGTCCTCGAAGTGGGCGAAAGCCGCTGCGGCCGCGCCGTCGTCGCCCCGGGCCCTGCGGTAGCGGCGGCTGATCCTCCACGTCTTCAGCGCGGGGACCGACGCCAGGAAGAGCACGAGCACGAGCGCGCCCCCGAGCGCGACCCGGTTGAACGCCTTCTCCCACACGGGGTCCTCGGCCACGCGGCGGTCGCCGATGGCGGTGCCGGCGGGCCTGTCGGCCCCCGTCGCCGCACCCGTGTTGGCGCCGGCGAGCCGCCGGTCCTCGATCGGGTCCTGGCGTCCGAGGGCGGCGCCGATCCCGCCGTTCTCGGTACCGCCGGCCGTGCCCGGCCCCCCGGCCTCGATCGGCTCACGCGTGTAACGGGGCTGGGGCGCCTCGAGACGGGGCGTCGGGTCGAAGCGGACCCACCCGTAGCCGTCGAAGTAGACCTCCGGCCAGGCGTGGGTGTGGAGGCCCGACACGACGTAGGTGTCGTCCTCCTCCTGGCTGGACGAGCCCGGCAGGAAGCCGACGGCGACGCGCGTCGGGATGCCCTCGGCCCGGGCGAGCAGGGCGAACGCGGTCGCGAACTGCTGGCAGTAGCCGGTCTGCGTGTCGAAGAGGAACCTCTCGAGGAAGTCGACGGACCCTCCGCTGGCGGCCAGCTCCGCATCCTCGGGCGTGATGTCGTAGGTGAAGCCCCGGAGGTACTCCTGGAGGGCGATGAGGTAGTCGGCGTCCGACAGGGCCCGGCCGTTCGCCGTGGTGCGGATGTCCGCGGCGAGGGCGTCCACGTCGGGCGAGACGTGCCCGTCGTCCGCGTAGACCTGGCCGGGGAAGCCGACCTCGGCCTTGCGCAGCCGGTCGTAGGAGAGGTCCGGGACGTTCGAGACGACGGCGTACTCGAAGCCCTCGCCCGCCTCGCCGTCGAGCGTCAGCTCCTGGTTCTCGCCGTCGTAGGTGAACTCGCCGCCGTCCTCTAAGTCGACGACGTAGGGGTTGAGCGCCGTGGGGAGCCGCGTGGAGTCGAGGGCCGCGAACGTGATCGTGTGCTCGAGCGGCTCGGAGCTCTGGGGCGAGTTCGTCTGGCGGCGGAACTCCTCGCCGTCGGCGACGACCTCGCTGTCGGAAGACGGGACCGGGTCCCACTGCGTCCCGTCGAAGTCCGCGAGCGAGAGCAGCCGCCAGTACTCGGGCCGCTCCGAGCGCACGGTGAACAGGACCTCGTCGGTCTGCTCGATGAGCCGCGGGGCGATCGACACGAACGGGTTGATCTCGCCCGACCCGCCGCCGGAGCCGAGCCCGCCCTCGCCGGTCTCGTTGCGCCAGGCGAGCAGCCCGTCGCCGAGCGCGGGGACGACGAACGGCGCCACGATCGCGGCCGCGACGCACCCGGCCCCCATCCGCCGCGCCAGAGCGCCGGTCACGGACTCCGGCTCCTTGCCGTCCCGCCCGGTCCCGGGGAACGCGGCGACCCAGCGGCCCCACGAGCGCACGCGGTGGGCGGCCTCGAGCCCCCAGTAGGTCAAGAGCGCGAGGAGGAACGCGATGACGAGGGCCGGAGCGCCCGTCCCGGTCCCGACCGTCATCTGGATGCAGAACAGCCCTATGCACGGGAGCGCCGCCAGCAGCGGGCGCCGCCAGCGGAAGGTGGCGATCTCGCCGATCGTCGTCGCGACCCACATCCCGATCACGACGAGGACCACGTAGCCCGTGCGGACCGGGACCGGTGCGTAGTCGACCGACGAGTGGCGCAGCGCGTTCCCGATCGAGCGGCCGAGCCCGGCCACTGCGTCCGGCGACGGCAGCAGGTAGAAGGAGTTGCGGGCCTGGAAGATCGCGACGAGGTAGAGGAAGAGGACGGCGAGGCTCCCCGCGATCGTCGTGCTCGTCCACAGGCCCAGCCGCCGGGCCCCGATCGCGAGCGCCGACGCGAGCACCATCCCGAGCAGGACGGGCCCCGGATAGTCGCCCTCGGCGAAGACCTGCGCGAACGAGAACAGCGTCAGCAGCAGCAGGATCGAGAGCCCGACCCGGGCGCGGCCCTCCGAGCTCACCTGACGGTCGCCCCGGGCTTGGACCTGACGGCCGACGAGGCCGAGCGGGTCAGCGAGTCCCAGCCGGACAGCAGCGACTCCTCGGGGCCGAGCACGATCGCCTGGGCCCCGGCCCGCCCGAGCAGCTTCACGACCTCGCCCACTTCCTCCTCGCCCGCCCACCGGGCCTTCGTCGTCAGCGTCCCGAAGCGGTGCGCGGGGAAGACGACGACGATCACCTGGCGGAACCGGCGGCGGCAGCGCGTGATCGCCATCGCGGCGTCGGGCGTCAGCGACCCGGTGACGACGGCCAGCGTGCCCTCGCCGGACGTCAGCGCGTCGATCTCGAGGAGCCGTGCGATCAGGGGATCGGCTTCGAGGGCGCTCGGCGGCGAGGTGCGGACCGTGGCGAGCAGGTCGAGGGCCCGGTTGAAGTGCGGCGTGCCCTTCGACGCCGGCAGGCCGTTCGAGACGCCCCCCGCGAGCCGGTACGTGTACCCGGACCGCTGGTAGAGGTCGACGATCGACGCGGTCGCCTCGATCACGCGCTCGAAGCTGCTCGCGTCGCCGATGCCGTCGTGCGCGGTCGTCCGGTCGTCGAAGACCACCGTCGCTCGGTTGTGCCAGGGCGTCTCCTCCTGGCGGATCATGTAGCGCCCGCGCTTGGCGGTCGCCGGCCAGTGCACCTTCCGGAGGTCGTCGCCCTCGTTGTACTCACGCAGCGTGTAGAAGTCCTCGCCCTGCGCGCCGATGGGCTGGCGGAGGGCCGAGACCGCGAGGCTGCGCCGGTCGCCGAGGTCGCGGGGGAGCGTCAGCGGCTCGACGCGCGGGTGGACGAGGATCGAGGCCTTGGGGGCCGCGGCCGACTCGAGACGGGCCAGCCCGAAGGGGTCGGTCGAGGTGAGCGTCAGCGGGCCCACCTGGTAGTTGCCGCGCCGCGGGGGCCGGAGCTCGTAGGAGGCGACCCGGCGCCCCTTGGGCTCGACGCCGTGCAGCGCGAAGCGGGCCCGGCCGGCGACGTCGCTCGGGACGCGGTCTTCCAGGAGCAGCAGGGGGGCCGGGCCGCGGCCCCGGTTGCGGATCTCGAGCGAGACCCGGACCTTGCTCCCCGCCCTGACCCGCTCGGGGGAGGTCCGCCTCGTGACCTCGAGGTCGTGCTTGCCCAGGCGCACGACGGCGAGCGCGATCAGCGGGAGCACGACGAGCGCGAAGCCGAACTGCTCGACGGCCCCGGTCCCGAAGATGCGCGCGACGACGAGGAGTGCGAGCCCGGTGAGGGCGACGGCCCAGCCTCGAAGCGTCAGCATGGGGCGGGGCGCCTCATCGCGGTTAGGCCTGCTCTTTGGCCGGGATCGGGACCCGGCCCGAGAGGCCCTCGAGCACGGCCTCGGCACTGCTCCCGCGCATCTGCGCCTCGGGCGACAGCAGCACGCGGTGGGCGAGGACCGGGACGACGAGGTCCTTGATGTCGTCGGGCACGACGTAGTCGCGGCCCCGGCTGGCGGCGAGCGCACGCGACGCCTTCAGGAGGAACAGCGAGGCGCGCGGGCTGGCCCCGAGGTACACGTCGGGGTGGTCGCGGGTCGCCTCGGCCAGGTCGACGATGTACCGGCGCAGCGACGGCGCCACGTGGACCTCGCGGGCGAGCTTGATCAGGTTGTTGACCTCGTTCGCGTCCGCGACCGGCTCGAGCTGGTCGAGGAGCGAGGTGCGGCCGTGGGTCTCGAGGATCTCGAGCTCCGACTCGCGGTTCGGGTAGCCCATCGAGAGCCTCATCATGAAGCGGTCGAGCTGCGACTCGGGCAGCGGGTACGTGCCCTCGTGCTCGATCGGGTTCTGGGTCGCGATGACCATGAACGGCATGTCGAGGACCCGGGTCGTCCCGTCGACGGTCACCTGACGCTCCTCCATGCACTCGAGCAGCGCCGACTGGGTCTTCGGCGAGGCCCGGTTGATCTCGTCGCCGAGGCAGATGTTGGCGAAGACCGCGCCGGGCTTGAAGACGAACTCGCCCGAGGCCCGGTCCCACACGTTGACGCCGGTGACGTCGCTCGGGAGCAGATCGGGCGTGAACTGGATCCGCTGCCACTGGCACCCGACCGACTTGGCGAGCGACTTCGCCAGCATCGTCTTGCCGACGCCGGGGATGTCCTCGAGCAGCACGTGGCCCTCGGCGATCATCGTGACGAGAGCGAGCCGGACGGTCCCGGTCTTGCCCTGGATCGTCCGCTCCATGTTGTCGACGATCCGGTCGAATGCCACCTGGAACTCGGAGAAGTCGCGCCCGCCGTTCGACGGAGGCGGGGATTGCGCCATCCGGTGTGCCCCTTTCCGAGGAAGTCGTGTCTACCCGGACTCGGCCCCCTGCCGATTCGTTCGAACGCTCTCGTCCCGGGCGCGCCCAAGGGTAGCAGCGCGCCGCGATAACCAATCGGGCGGGGGGCCGCAACTACAAAGGTAGTAGCCCGGCCAGGATAGCGGACATATACTGCGCGGGTTCGAGAGGCTCCGTTCCGAGAGCCCTGCTGAAGGGGGAGGTTCAGTCCATGCCGAAACCATTCCGGCTGCTCGCGCTCGCGCTCGTGTTGGCCCTGACGCTAGTGGCCTGCGGAGGCGACGACGGCGAGTCCGAAGAGGAGGGCGGCGGTGACGACGCGGGGGCTGCGACCGCGACCCTGACGTTCGCCACGTCGGCCGACCCGGTCGTCCTCGACGGCGCCCTCGTCTCCGACGGCGAGTCGCTGCGGGCCATCGACCAGATCTTCGAGGGCCTCGTGACCCTCGCGCCGGGCGGCACCGAGGTCGTGCCGAACCTGGCCACCGACTGGACGACGTCCGAGGACGGTCTCGACTGGACCTTCAACCTGCGGGACGACGTCACGTTCCACGACGGCGAGGCGTTCAACGCCGACGCCGTCTGCTACAACTTCGACCGCTGGTACAACTTCGAGGGCTCGTTCCAGAACCCGGCCGCCACCTACTACTGGCAGACGGTGTTCGGCGGCTTCAAGAAGACCGACCCCGACTCCGGGGCGCCGACCGAGTCCAACTTCAAGAGCTGCACGGTCGACGACGAGCACACGGTCACGATCTCGCTCAACAACCCGTCGTCTTCCTTCCTCGCCGCGATGGCGCTCACGAACTTCACGTTCGGCAGCCCGAAGGCGCTCGAGGAGTACGACGCCAACGAGGGCCGCGTCAACGCCGAGGGCATCTTCCGGGCGACCGGCACCTACGGGACCGAGCACCCGATCGGCACCGGCCCGTTCATGTTCGAGGAGTGGGTCCGCAACGACCACCTGACGATGACGCGCAACCCCGACTACTGGGGCGAGGAAGACGCCACCGGGAACATCCAGACGCTGATCTTCCAGCCGATCCCGGACAACGCCGCCCGCCTCCAGGCCCTCGAGACGGGCGAGATCCAGGGCTACGACCTCGTCGAGCCCCAGGACATGGAGACGATCTCGGGCAACCCGGACCTCCAGCTGCTCGAGCGCCCCGCGTTCAACGTCGGCTACATCGGGATGAACCAGGCGCAGAAGCCGCTCGACGACATCGAGGTCCGCAAGGCGATCGCACACGCGATCAACCGCCAGGAGGTCGTGGACGCGTTCTACGCCGGCCAGGGCGAGGTGGCGACCCAGTTCATGCCGCCGGAGGTCTTCGGCTACGCCGACGACGTCACGACCTACGACTACGACCCCGACAAGGCCAAGCAGATCCTCGAGGACGCGGGCTACACGCTGCCGGTCGAGATCGACTTCGCCTACCCGACCGACGTCTCCCGGCCGTACATGCCCGTCCCGCAGGACAACTTCGAGGCGATGGTCGCGGACCTCGAGGAGTGCTGCTTCAAGGTGGAGAAGAAGTCGGCGATCTGGAGCCCGGACTACCTCGACAACGTCGACAACGGCCGCTACGGGCTCTACCTGCTCGGGTGGACCGGTGACTTCGGCGACCCGGACAACTTCGTCGGGACGTTCTTCCAGACGGAGCAGCCGGCCTGGGGCTTCGACAACAAGGAGATCTTCGACTGCCTCGACGCAGCGGAGACCGAGGTCGACCAAGACGCTCGTGTCGCCAAGTACGAGGAGTGCAACCGGCTGATCATGGACTTCCTGCCGGGTCTCCCGTACGTCCACACGAAGCCGGCGCTGGCGTTCAATGCGAACGTCACGGGCTACCAGCCGAGCCCGGTGTCGCTGGAGCCGTTCAGCATCGTGACGGTCGAGGGCGGCGCCTAAGCCGCAGCGATCGAACTCGAAGAGGGGGCGCGTAACGCGCCCCCTCTTTACGTTCTGGATAAGGTGACCGGCTAGATGCTGAGATACGTCGTCCGACGGCTCGTGCTCTTGGTCCCGATCCTGATCGGGCTCTCTATCCTCGTCTTCGTCTTCGTGCGTTCGCTGCCGGGCGGGCCGGCGATCGCGCTGCTCGGCGAGCGCGCCACCCAGGAGTCGGTCGAGGCGATCGAGCGCGAGCTCGGCCTCGACAAGCCCGTCCACGAGCAGTATCTGGCGTACGCCGGCAACCTCCTCTCCGGTGACCTAGGCGCGAGCATCCAGACGCGCCGGCCCGTGGTCGACGAGCTCAAGGACAGGTTCCCCGCGACGATCGAGCTCGGGTTCGCCGCGATGCTGTTCGCGATCCTCGCCGGCGTCCCGCTCGGATACGTAGCGGCCAAGCGCTACCAGGGATTCCTCGACCAGTCGAGCCTCGTGCTGTCGCTCATCGGGATCAGCTTCCCGATCTTCTTCCTCGCGCTGATCCTCAAATACGTGTTCGCGGTGAAGCTCGGCTGGCTCCCGAGCATCGGGCGGCTCGACGTCACGCGGACGCTCGAGCACCCGACCGGCTTCTACACGCTCGACGCCTTGATCGCCGGAGACTTCCCGGCGTTCATGGACGCGGTCCGGCACCTCGTCCTCCCGGCGATCGCGCTGGGGACGATCCCTCTCGCGATCGTCGCGCGGATCACGAGGGCCGCGACTCTGGACGTGCTGAGCGAGGACTACGTCCGGACGGCGCGCGCCAAAGGCCTGGCGCCCTCGGTGGTCGACCGCCGCCACGTGATGCGCAACGCGCTGCTGCCCGTGGTCACGATCGTGGGCCTCCAGACGGGGCTGCTCCTGACGGGCGCGATCCTCACCGAGCGGGTCTTCGCCTGGCCCGGGCTCGGCACGATGATCATCAACGCGATCAGCTTCCGGGACTACGCGGTGCTGCAGGGCGGGCTCGTCTTCTTCGCCCTGATAATCGTGCTCGTGAACCTGCTCGTCGACGTGTCGTACGCGTTCTTGAACCCGAGGATCCGGTACCGGTGAGCGTCGCCGAAGCCGAAGCCAAGACCCGTGCCGTAGAGGGGCAGGCGGGGCTGTGGTCGGACGCGTTCGACCGGCTCAAGCGCAACCCGGGCGCGGTCGCCGGCTCGATCGTCGTCGTGTTGTTCGTGATCGTCGCAGTGTTCGCGCCGCTGGTCGCCCCTTACGACCCGAACGAGCAGGTGGGCTCGCTCGCCGCGAACCCCGAGGGGCCGTCGGGAGAGCACTGGTTCGGGCTCGACGAGCAGGGCCGGGACTTCTTTTCCCGCGTCGTCTACGGGTCCCGCCTGTCGCTCCTCACGGGCGTCGTGTCGGTCGCCATCGGCCTGCTGTTCGGCGTCGCGCTCGGCGCGCTGGCCGGCTACCTCGGCGGCTGGGTCGACACCGTGATCATGAGGTTCATGGACATCATGCTGTCGATCCCCGGGCTCCTGCTGGCGATCGCGATCGTCACGGCGACCGGGCGCGGGCTGCTGCCGATCATGCTCGCCATCGGGATCATCAACGTTCCCGTCTTCGCGCGCCTTCTACGAGGGTCGATCCTCGCCCAGCGCGAGGCCGACTACGTGCTGGCCGCTCGGTCGTTGGGCGCGACGGGGCCGCGGCTCCTCGGCGTGCACATCCTCCCGAACGCGATCGCACCCGTGAACGTGCAGGCGACTCTCGCGATGGGAACGGCGATCATCGAGGTCGCGGCACTGAGCTTCCTCGGGCTCGGCCCCGCCGACCCCGGCTTCCCCGAGTGGGGCAAGATGGTCGCCGACAACTCGAACCGGCTGACGGTCTCGACGCATCTCATCTTCTTCCCGGGCTTCGCGATCGTGCTGAGCGTGCTCGGCATCAACCTCATCGGTGACGGCCTGCGCGAGGCCATCGACCCCAAGCTGAGGGCCTGAGCGATGGCGCTGCTCTCCGTGCGCGACCTCGAGGTGAAGTTCTTCATGCGCCGCGCCACGATCAACGCCGTCAACGGGATCTCGTTCGACCTCGACGCGGGCGAGACCTTGGCGATCGTCGGCGAGTCCGGCTGCGGGAAGAGCGTGTCGTCGCTCGCGATCCTCGGGATCCTGCCGAAGCCGGCGGGCAAGATCACGGGGGGCGAGGTCCGCTTCGCCGACGTCGACCTCGTCGGGCTGCCCGACTCGAAGCTGCGCGAGATCAGGGGCCGCGACATCGCGATGATCTTCCAGGACCCGATGACGTCGCTGAACCCCGTCTTGCGCGTCGGCAGACAGATCACCGAGACCCTGCGCAAGCACCTCGACATGGGTAAGGCCGAGGCCGATGAGGAGGCGCGCAGCCTGCTCGAGCGCGTCGGCATCCCCGACGCCGCCAGCCGGTTGCGCGACTACCCGCACCAGTTCTCGGGCGGCATGCGGCAGAGGGTGATGATCGCGATGGCGATCGCGTGCCGGCCGAAGATCCTGATCGCTGACGAGCCCACGACTGCGCTCGACGTGACGATCCAGGCGCAGATCCTCGACCTCCTGAGGCACCTCGTCGAAGAGGAGAACATGGCGCTGATCCTCATCACGCACGACCTCGGCGTCGTCGCCGGCATATGCGACCGCACGAACGTGATGTACGCGGGCGAGTTCATCGAGACGGCGCCGACGGCCGAGCTGTTCGCGCGGCCCCGTCACCCCTACACCCTCGGGCTGCTCCGGTCGGTGCCGCGCCTCGACGCGGCGCGAAAGGAGAAGCTCCAGCCCATCGGGGGGACGCCTCCGGACCTGCGGTCGCGGCCCGACGCGTGCTCGTTCGCGCCCCGCTGCGCATACGCGACGCAGGAGTCCCGCGAGAGGCGCCCGGCCTTGCACCAGATCGACGGGCCCGACCACTTCGTGGCGTGCTGGAACCCGGTCCCGGTCGAGGACATGCCGATCCAGGGCGAGGAGACAGCGTGACCGAGCAACAGGACCTTCTGCGGGTCGAGGACCTCAAGGTCTACTTCCCGATCCGGTCCGGCCTCCTCGTCGACCGCCACGTCGGCGACGTAAAGGCCGTCGACGGCGTGTCGTTCTCGATCAAGCGGGGCGAGACCCTCGGCCTCGTGGGCGAGTCCGGCTGCGGCAAGACGACCGTCGGCCGCACGGTCCTCCGGCTCTACGACCCGACCGACGGCCACATCTACTTCGACGGCGTCGACGTCGCGGGCCTGTCGGGCGGCGAGCTCCGCAAGCTCCGCCGCCGGATGCAGATGATCTTCCAGGACCCGTACTCGTCGTTGAACCCGCGCCAGAGCGTCGGCAACATCGTCGGCGAGCCGCTGAAGATCCACGGGTCGTCCGACGACGAGATCACCGACAAGGTGCGGCACCTGATCGAGGTCGTGGGACTCCCGGAGGGGGCCGCGAACCGCTACCCCCACGAGTTCTCCGGGGGCCAGCGTCAGCGCATCGGGCTCGCCCGCTCGCTCGCGATGAACCCGGACCTGATCGTCGCCGACGAGCCGGTCTCGGCCCTCGACGTCTCGATCCAGGCACAGATCGTGAACCTCCTCGAGGAGCTGCAGGACGAGTTCCAGCTCACCTATCTGTTCATCGCGCACGACCTAGCGGTCGTGCGGCACATCTCGGACCGCATCGCGGTGATGTACCTCGGAATGATCATGGAGGTCGCCCCGGCGGAGGACCTCTACGACCGGCCGCTCCACCCGTACACGAAGGCGCTGCTGTCCGCGGTGCCGATCCCGGACCCGAAGGTCGAGCGCGGGCGCGAACGCATCCTGCTGCGCGGCGACCTCCCGTCGCCGGCGAACCCACCGCCCGGCTGCCGCTTCCACACGCGCTGTCCGTTCGTACAGAAGGAGAGGTGCCCGGACGAGGTGCCGGAGCTGCGCGAGGTCGGGGGCCACACGGTCGCCTGCCATTGGGTGGAGGAGATCGAGTCGGGCCAGATCCAGCCCCACGAGGCCGGCGTTCCGGTCTAACCTCTCGCCCGACGCCTACTAAAGGAGGAGACGGTGGCCGGTTGGGGAGACGACCCGGAGCTCGAGAGACTGCGCGGGCTGATCGACGACGGCTGGGAGGTCGTCGACGTCACCGAGGATTCGAGCTCGGGCGCGCCCATGGACACGGTCCGTCTCCGCAAGGGCGACCAGGAGACCGAGTGCACCTCGGACCACCTGGCCTTCCACCGCTACGTCGAGGGACTACAAGAGGAGCAGTCCCAGTAGCTCCTTAGTGCGCTACTCCGATGTTGTCCGTCCCGGAGAAGCGCAGGCGCTCGGCCGTCTCTCTCGTGAGGTCCCAGTTCGACCGTGCGTACGGCCCCCGGTCGATCACCTCGACCATCAGCGTCCGGCCCCGGTACATGATCGCCACCTTCGTCCCGCAGGGGAGCGTCCGGTGCGCGACGCCGAGCGTGCTGTAACCGAGCGTCCGGCCGCACGCCGTCGTGTTCCCGTAGAACCCGGGGCCGTACCAGGTCGCGA
>DASQDO010000022.1:0-7466 GCA_035634135.1 Actinomycetota bacterium | reverse complement strand
GCACAGCCCGCTCCTGACCCGTGACGTCTACGCGGGGTGGGAGCCGGACACGGGGGCCGAGGCCGTCGGGAGCGCCGAGATGACGCTCGCCCTCGGGGGCGGGGACATCCCGGAGGTCGCGTCGCTCCTCTACAACGACCTCGAGCGCCCGGCGTTCGCGCTCCGGCCCGAGCTCGCCGGGCGGAAGGAGCGGCTGGTCGAGGCAGGGTCGCTAGGGGCGTCGTTGTCGGGCTCGGGACCGACGCTGTTCGGGATAGCGCGGGACGAGGCGCACGCGCGCGAGATCGCGGCGGGCGTCGAGGACGACTTCGACAAGGTCGTCGTCACGTCGTCGCGACCCGAGTGCATCGAACGCCTCGACTAGCATGAGACGGCACTTTCCGGTGCCCCGTGGGGTAAGTGGCAGCCCGAGGGATTTTGGTTCCCTAAGTTCTGGTTCGAATCCAGGCGGGGCAGCTTCGTACGTCGAGTGGAGGAGCAATGGACGCCGACGCGATCGTCCTCGCCGCAGGTGACGGCAAGCGGCTGAAGTCGCGGCTGCCGAAGGTCCTCCATCACGCCGCGGGCCGTCCGTTGCTCGGGCACGTGATCGCGGCCCTCGCGCCGCTCCCGCTGCGCCGGCGGGTCGTCGTCGTCTCGCCGCGTCGCGACGAGATCGTCGCCGGGCTCGGCGGCCTGGCGGACGGGATCGACTTCGTCGTGCAAGAGGTCCCGCGGGGGACCGGCGACGCGGTCCGGGTCGGGCTCGACGGCATCGAGGAGGGGGCCGTCCTCGTCACGCCGGGGGACACCCCGCTGTTCGAGACCGAGACGCTCGGCGCGCTGCTCGAAGCCCATGCGGCCTCCGGGGCCGGGGCGACGGTCCTGACCGCGGACATGCCCGACCCGACGGGCTACGGGCGCGTGATCCGGTCCGGCGGCGACTCGATCGACCGCATCGTCGAGCACCGCGACGCATCCCCGGCCGAGCTGGAGGTGCGCGAGATCAACGCCGGCGTCTACGCCTTCGACGTCGTGTTGCTGCGCGAGGCCCTCGGGCGGATCGGCACCGACAACGCGCAGGGCGAGCACTACCTCGGCGACGTCCTCGGCCCGATCGCGGCGTCGGGTCGGCCGGTGATGGCGTTCAAGACCGGCCACGAGGAGGTCCCGGGGGTGAACTCGCGGGCGCAGCTCGCGGAGGCGGCCGCGGCGCTGCGCCGACGGGTGGCTCTCGGCTGGATGTCCGAGGGCGTGACGATCGTCGACCCCGCCACGACCTACATCGACGCGGGCGTGACGATCGCGGCCGACGCGACGATCCTGCCGTTCACGTTCCTCGAAGGAACCACGACGATCGGGGCCGGGGCCGAGGTCGGCCCCCAGACGCGCGTCGTGGACTCGACGATCGAGGAAGGCGCGAGCGTGACGTTCTCGGTCGTGCGCGGCTCGTCCATCGGCCCGGGCGCCTCGGTCGGCCCGTATGCGTCGCTCCGGCCGGGGACCCGGCTCGAACGCGGCGCGAGGGCCGGGACCTTCGTCGAGACCAAGAACACGACGATCGGCGAGGGGAGCAAGGCGAACCACCTCGCCTACCTCGGCGACGCCGAGATCGGCCGCGGCGCCAACGTCGGCGCCGGCTCGATCACCTGCAACTGGGACGGCCGGGACAAGCACAAGACGCTGATCGAGGACGAGGCCTACATCGGCTCGGACACGATGCTCGTGGCGCCGGTCCGGGTCGGCAAGAGGGCCGCGACGGGCGCCGGCTCGGTCGTGCGGGGCGAGGTCCCGGACGAGGCCCTGGCCGTAGGCGTCCCGGCGAGGATCATCGAGGGCAAGGGGAACCGGATGGAGCCCAAGGAGCCGCGGACCTAGCCCCGGGCCTAGGCCGGTCACGGACGCTCCCTATCGTTCGCGACGGCGCCTTGTTGCTCCCGTTTCAGACGACGAATCGCCGTTGACGAGCCTTCTGACCCTACGGACGCTTGAGATGAGCCTCGGCCGTAGCTCTTTACTATTCTCGTGCGTATTATGGATTGACTTAGTTGAGTCAAGGGCGAAGTCCTCCGAATTGACAGAAAGCCCTCGAACAGGAGTGCCGATGACCGCAGCCAAGCTCCATAAGATCTTCCGGATCTTGTCGACGGCCGGTCTGTCCCTCGTGTACGAGGGCAACGGCCAAGGGAAGGCCGCCGCGACCCGACCGGAGACGGGCGAGAAACGGTCCCAGGCCTCGTCCAAGTAATGGGAGCGGCGGACTCCGCCGCCCTCTCGGGCTGGCAGCTTTACTGGCTTGGCGTTGCCGGCGCGGCCATAGCGGCGATCCTCGTCTACATATTGCCGCCACTTGTCGCTGCGCAGCGGACCGGGAGCGTCGGAGATTGGGATCGGACGAAGGCGATCCTCACCCTTGCGCTCATCGTCCTCCTCTCTTTGCTCGGCGGCGCTGGGCCGTTTGTATTGGCCGACGGGCAAGCCGAAACTGCGGGACAAGCGATCACAGCAGGTCTCCAGGCGCAGGCTGTTCTGAAGGCGCTCGTCGCGGCCGGCGGCGAAGCCACAGCTACGCCTAGAGCCTCTGCTTGACGCTCCGTTTGAGCCGCGGCCCCCGAGCAGCCATAATGGCCCTCCTGCCCAGGCCCTCGAAGGCCGGGCGCCCCCGGGAACCAGGCCGTTCTCGGCGCGGCAGCGAACGACGGATCGTCTCGACGATCCGCCAAGGAACGACCGTGGACGAAGGAGATGGACGATGGCTGAGGTCAGGCTGCAGGCGAAGGTGCGGAGCGACGCCGGGAAGGGGTCGGCCCGCCGGACGCGTGCGGCCGGGCGCGTGCCGGGCGTCGTCTACGGGCGGGGCATGGACCCGGTCGCGATCTCGGTCGACCGCCGTGAGTTCGTCACCGCGCTGCTCTCCGACAGCGGGATGAACACGCTCCTCGACCTCGAGATCGACGGCGACACCACGCTGGCCCTCACGAAGGAGCTCCAGCGCGACCCGGTCAGGGGCACGCTGCTTCACGCCGACTTCGTCAAGATCGACCGCACCGTCGAGGTCGAGGTCGAGGTGCCCGTTCACATCGTCGGCGAGGCGCCGGGTGCGAAGGAGGGCGGGGTCCTCGAGAACCCGCTGTTCACCGTGCACGTCCGCTCGCTTCCGGGTGACGTGCCCGAGTCCATCGACGCCGACGTCTCGACGCTGAACCTCGGCGACAGCCTGCGCGTCTCCGACCTGGCCGAAGGCCGCTCGTTCACGATCCTCGACGACCCCGAGACCGTGGTCGCCAGCGTCGTGGCGCCGATCTCCGAGGAGGCCCTGGCTTCGGCGGAGGCCGACGCGGGCATCGGGGCTTCCGAGGACGCCGAGATCGCCGCTGCGGGGGCCGAAGGCGCCACGGGCGAAGAGGCTGCGGAAGGCGACGCGGGCGGGGCCGCGGCCGCCGAGTAGTTGCGTCTGCTGCGCCGGGGCTCGGGCGCAGACGTCGTCGAAGACCGCCACGTCGTCGTCGGGCTCGGGAACCCGGGCGAGCGCTACGCGCAGACGCGTCACAACGCCGGCGTGCTCGCAATCGACGTCCTGCTCGATCGAGCGGGCGGGCGCCTGAAGAGCCACAAGAGCGGCTGTCTCGTAGCCGAGGTCTCGCTCGGCGGGAACCGAGTCGTGCTCGCGCGGACGACGTCGTACATGAACGAGTCCGGACGCCCCGTGCGGCAGCTGCTGAGGTGGTACAAGCAGCCCGTCGAGAACCTCGTCGTCGTGCACGACGAGATCGACATCCCGTTCGGCGAGGTCCGGGTCAAGGCCGGCGGGGGGACCGCGGGGCACAACGGCCTCGGCTCGATCGTGAACCACCTCGGCACGAAGGACTTCGCGCGGGTGCGGGTCGGCGTCGGCCGTCCGCCGGGCGCGAAGGACGCGGCCGGACACGTCCTCGCCGGGTTCTCGTCGTCCGAGCGCAAGGAGCTGCCGTTCCTGCTCGTGGCGGCCGCCGACGCCGTCGAGGCGATCGCCGGCGACGGGATCGAGCGTGCGATGAACGAGTTCAATACACGCCCCAAATCCTGAGAAGATCGGCGTCTCCGTGGCTTCGTTGGCACCCCTTCTGGACCTCCTTCCCGACGAGCGCGTCCGCGCGCTCCTGTCCGCGCGCGGCGCCATCACGGTGCCGGACCCGGCCCGGCCGTTCGTGCTCGCGTCGCTGGTCCGCCATCTCGACGCGCCGGTGCTCGCGATCGCGGCGCGGGGTGAGGAGGCCGAGCAGCTGGCCCGCGACGTACACGCGTTCCTGGGCCGCGAGGGGGCTGAGGTCTTCCCGGGATGGGAAGTGCTCCCGGGCGAGCCGATAGCGCCGTCCACCGACACGATGGGGCGGCGCCTGCACGCGCTCGCGCGGCTGAGGGCCGGGCACCGCTTCGTCATCGTGACGACCGCGCAGGGAGCCACGCAGCTCGTCGCTCCGCCGGGTGACGTCGAGCTCGTTGAGATCCGTCCCGGCGGGACGGTCGACCTCGACGAGATGTCCGGCCGGCTCGTCGACATGGGCTACGAGCGCAACTACATCGTCGAGCGCCGCGGCGAGTTCGCGATCCGCGGCGGAATCCTCGACGTCTTCCCGCCGTCGGCCGAACGGCCGGTCCGTGCGGAGCTGTGGGGCGACGAGGTCACGTCGTTGCGGCAGTTCGCGCTCGCGTCGCAGCGGTCGCGCGACGACGTCGAGTCCGTCTCGATCTCGCCGTGCGTCGAGCGGGCGCCGGAGGGCGACGGCGTGCCGGTGACGAGCTTCCTCCCGAAGGGCGCGCCGGCGGTCGTGCTCGAGCCGAAGCGAGTGCGCGACCGGGCCGCGGAGGTCATTGGCCAGGTCGAGGAATGGGCCGAGCTCAGCGGTGTGAAGGAGAAGCACTACGCGCCGCTCGACGACGCGCTGGCCGGGCTCCCGGTCGCGCTGATGACGAGCTTCTCGGAGCCGGGGGCCGAGTCGTTGCAGGCGGACACTTGGACCGCCGCGGCGGGGCGTCCGGAGGTCCTCGTCGACGCGTTGAAGTCGCACGTACGGCAGGGCTTCCGCGCCGTGATAGCCGCGTCGCTGGAGGAGACCGCCCAGCGGCTGGCCGGCAACCTGTCGTCGTCGGGCCTCTCGGCGACCGTCGTCGCGGAGGCCCCGGCCCCCGACGCGCCGGCGGGCGTCTACGTCGTCGTCGCCGAGCTCGCGCGCGGTTTCGTCCTGCCCTCGGCGCGGCTTGCTCTCGTCGCCGAGTCCGACATCACCGGCCGCCGGTCGGGCGCGGCCCGCCGCCGGAGCCAGGCGAAGCGCCGGCAGGTGTCGGGACCGTTCGACCTCGCGGAAGGCGACCTCGTCGTCCACGAGGTCCACGGGATCGGCCGCTACGCGGGGATGGTCGAGCGCGAGCTGCTCGGCGTCCACCGCGAGTACCTGATCATCGAGTACCTGAAGGACGACAAGCTCTACGTCCCGAGCGACCAGGTCGATCTCGTCTCGAAGTACGTCGGCGGCGAGGCCCCGAAGATCTCGCGGCTGGGCTCGTCGGAGTGGAACAAGGCGAAGTCGCGGGTCCGCCGCCGGGCCCGCGAGATCGCGCAGGAGCTCGTGAACCTCTACGCGTCGCGGCTGCGCGCGAAGGGTCACTCCTACGGCCCCGACACCCCGTGGCAACGCGAGTTGGAGGAGGCCTTCCCGTACGAGGAGACGCCCGACCAGCTGCGCGCGGTCGACGAGGTCAAGGACGACATGGAGCGTCCCGTCCCGATGGACCGCTTGGTGTGCGGCGACGTCGGCTACGGCAAGACCGAGATCGCCGTGCGCGCCGCGTTCAAGGCGGTCGCGGCCGGCAAGCAGGTGGCGGTGCTCGTGCCGACGACGATCCTCGCGACGCAGCACCACTCGACGTTCGTCGAGCGCTTCCGGTCGTTCCCGGTGCGCGTCGAGATGCTGTCGCGGTTCCTCAGCGCGGCCGAGTCGAAGAAGGTCGTCGCCGACCTCGCCGAGGGCAAGGTCGACGTCGTCGTCGGGACGCACAAGCTGCTCCAGCCCGACGTGAAGTTCAAGGACCTCGGCCTCGTGATCGTCGACGAGGAGCAGCGCTTCGGCGTCGACCAGAAGGAGAAGCTGAAGACCCTGCGCACCAGCGTCGACGTCCTGACGCTGACCGCGACGCCGATCCCCCGGACGCTAGAGATGGCGATGTCGGGGATCCGCGACGTATCGATCGTCGACACCCCGCCCGAGGACCGCCATCCGGTGATGACCTACGTCGGCGAGTACGACGAGCAGATGATCGGCAGCGCGATCCGGCGCGAGCTGTTGCGTGACGGACAGGTCTTCTACGTCCACCACCGGGTCGACACGATCAACCACGCGGCGAGGGTGATCCAGGAGCTCGTCCCCGACGCGCGCGTCGGCGTCGCCCATGGGCAGATGGACGAGCGCACGCTCGAGCAGGCGATGCTCGACTTCGGCGACGCCAAGACGAACGTGCTCGTGTGCACGACGATCATCGAGTCGGGGCTCGACATACCGACGTGCAACACGCTGATCGTCGAGCGGGCCGACCTCCTCGGGCTCTCGCAGATGTACCAGCTGCGCGGGCGTGTGGGCCGCGCGCACGAGCGTGCCTACGCGTATCTGTTCTGGCCCCTCGACCGCTCGATCACCGAGGGCGCGCACGAACGCCTCAAGACGATCTCCGAGCACACCGGGCTCGGCTCCGGCTTCCGCATCGCGATGCGCGACCTCGAGATCAGGGGCGCCGGGAACATGCTGGGGGCCGAGCAGCACGGACACATCGCCGAGATCGGCTTCGACCTCTACGTGAAGCTGATGTCGGCCGCCGTCGACGAGGCCAAGGGCCTGCCGTGGCGGGAGGACGGCGAGGTGCGCATCGACCTCCCGCTGAACGCGTTCATCCCGAAGAGCTACGTCGCGGACGAGAACCTTCGCCTCGAGGCGTACCGGCGCATCGCGTCGGCAGAGGACGGCGAGCTCGAGGAGGTAAAGGCAGAGCTGCTCGATCGCTACGGCGGGCCGCTGCCCGAGCCCGTCGAGGCGCTGTTCGAGGTCGCCGCGCTGCGCCGGCTGATGACCGGCGCGGGGATCACCGAGGCGGCGACGATCGCGCGCAACCTGCGGATAAAGCCGATCGAGCTCGAGGACTCGCGGCAGATCCGGCTGAAGCGGCTGTTGCCGGAGGCCGAGTGGAAGCCGGCGACGCAGACGCTGCTGATCCCGGAGCGCGTCGTGCCCAAGACGGACGTCGTCGCGTGGGTGACCGATCTACTCCAGCAGTTAACCTCGGCCGCATGAGACGTCTGGCGCTTCTCGGCATGGCCGCGTTGCTCGTCGCGCCTGCGTGCGGCGACCTCCTCGACCCCGCCGCGGCCGTCGTGTACGGCAGGAAGATCCCGATCGAGGCCGTCGAGCGGCAGCTCGACGACTACGTCGCGAGCCGGAGCTTCGAGCAGCTCGCCGCGC
>DASQDO010000021.1:0-2454 GCA_035634135.1 Actinomycetota bacterium | reverse complement strand
ACCGACATCTCGAAGTCGCGCGCGCTGCCGCCGAAGACCTGCTCGAACGACGCGCGCGTCGCGTCCGTCAGCAGGTGACGGTTCGCCCGCGCGAAGTTGCCCGCCGCGTCCATCGCGCCGAAGTAGCGCTCGGCGTTCGGGTGGTCCATCGGCACGCACGCCAGCTGGCGGTCGGGGACCTCGATGCCGAGATTCGGCATCAGCTTGTCGATCGCCTTCAGGTGGTCGGTGCACGTCTGGTGGCCGAGCCCCCGCGACCCCGAATGGATCATCACGACCACGCCGCCTTCGAACAGCCCCATGACCTCCGCCGCCTTCGCGTCACGGATCTCGTCCACGACCTGGACCTCGAGGAAGTGGTTGCCGGCCCCGAGGCTCCCGAGCTGCAAAGCGCCGCGCTCCTTCGCCCGTTCCGACACGAGGTCGGGCCGCGCGTTCGGGAGCACGCCGGAGTCCTCGCACAGCTCCGCGTCCTCCTCCCAGCCGACGCCGCGCGACAGCGGGTACTTCACGCCGTCTCTCAGGACCGCCTCGATGCCCGCGGAGTCGAGCCGCATCCGGCCCTTGCCGCCGACGCCGCGCGGGACCCGACGCCCGAGCGTCGTGACGAGCTCGCGGATCGCAGGCTTCGCCTGGTCCCAGGTGACGTTGCTGCGCACGAGCCGCACGCCGCAGCCGATGTCGAACCCGACGCCGCCCGGTGAGACCGCGCCGCCTTTCTCGACGTCGGTCGCGGCGACGCCTCCGATCGGGAAGCCGTAGCCCCAGTGGATGTCCGGCATCGCGAGCGACGCGCCGACGATCCCGGGCAGCGTCGCTACGTTGGCGACCTGGTCCACCGCGCTGTCGGCGACGGCTTTGCGGATCAGGTTCTCCGAAGCGAAGACCCGGCCGGGCACGCGCATCCCTCCGGCCCACCCGATCGGGACCTCCCAGACGAACTCGTCGACCCTCTGGACCTCCACGGCAGCCCTCCTAGACGTCCACGTAGACCGTCGCCGACCACCCGTCGCCCGTCTGCTCCACCGACAGGCGGTGGTAGGTGATCGCCTTCACCTGCGTCCCGCCCTCGTAGGCGGCCTCGTCCCGCGGAGCTATACCCAGGCGCCCCGCGGCCCTCCGCGACGTGACCTCGGTCAGCGCGAGCGAGGTGACGACCGCGTCGCGGGCGTCGCCGACGTAGAGGACCTCGCCGAGCCAGTCCACGAGCAGGGCTCCGGCGTCGTCGGCCTCGATGTCGACGTCTACGTGCTCGGTCTCCTCGCGACCGGGGGCCCAGGTCCCGACGATGTCGAGCAGACCGAGCGTGGCCTGCTCGAATACGCCCGGGAGGTCAACTGCCTCGGCTCTTATGCCGACATCTGCAGTGTGCTCCAGGATCTCGAACCGTCCCACGCCCGCAAGCGTGGCACAGAAGTGAGGCCCCTCTGATGGACCGCAGGAACGCGGCGGCGGCTGCAGCGCGTCTGACGGAGAACGTAGAGAAGGTCATCAAGGGGAACCGCCGAGCGGTCGAGGCGGCCGCCACGGCTCTGTTCGCGGGAGGCCACCTGCTGATCGAGGACGTGCCCGGCGTCGGCAAGACGATGCTCGCCCGGAGCCTCGCCGCGTCCGTGTCGGGGAGCTTCAAGAGGATCCAGGGGACCCCCGACCTCCTTCCGTCGGACATCACCGGGACGACGGTCTTCGACCAGCAGACGCACCACTTCGACTTCATCCCCGGCCCCGTCTTCGCGAACGTCGTATTGGTGGACGAGGTGAACCGCGCGACGCCGCGGGCGCAGGCCGCGTTGCTCGAGGCTATGGACGAGAAGGCCGTGACCGTCGACGGCGTGCGCCACCCGCTGCCGTCGCCGTTGTTCGTCGTCGCTACGCAGAACCCGCTCGAGCAGCACGGCACGTTCCCGCTCCCCGAAGGACAGCTCGACCGCTTCGCGCTGTCGATCGACATGGGCTACGTCGCGCCCGCGACCGAGAAGGAGATCATCGTCGCCCAGCTCCACGGCCACCCGATCGAGCAGCTCGGCGCGGTGCTGTCTCCCGACGACGTCATGGGAGTGCAGAGGGCGGTGCGCGAGACGTTCGTGTCGCAGCCCGTGCTCGACTTCGCCCTGGCGATCGTCACGGCGACGCGCAAGCACCCCGAGGTCGCGCTCGGCGCGAGCCCGCGGGCGTCGGTCACGCTGATCCGCTGCGCGCAGGCGAGGGCGTTGCTCAAGGGCCGCGAGTTCGTGGTGCCCGACGACGTCAAGGCGCTCGCGCTCGGGACCCTCTCGCACCGCATCGTCACCTCCGGCGGCTTCGGGCAGGACGCGGCCCGCGGCCGCAAGGTCATGCAGTCGATCCTCGACTCGACGCCGGCCCCCGTCACCGACGGAGGCCATGCGCCGCCTCCCTCTTCGGCGCCGTCGGGGCCCTCGGCGCCGGCAGGCCCGCCGGCAGCACCACCCGCTC
>DASQDO010000020.1:0-1678 GCA_035634135.1 Actinomycetota bacterium | reverse complement strand
GAGCTCGGCCTGCGAGACCCCGGCCCGCTTGCGTGCCCTCCGGATCACGCTCCCGCCCGTCATGCCCTCACTATAACCAAACGGTTATCACGTTTCAGGGTCCCCCGGCTCGGTCATCAATCAGCCCATGGCACGACTCCGGGACCAGCAGCGCGAGCTCGAGACGATCCTCGACGACCTCGCCTACGAGCTCACGGGCGCACGCACCGCGGGCGTCGAGCAGCCCGAGATCCTGCGGGCGGCGCTGCGCCGGGCCCGGGACCTCCTCGCCGACGCGGACGGGCTCGCGGCGTCGATCGGCGCGGAGCGCTCCCGGGAATGAGCGTCAGTACGTGAGGGCGCGGTCGCTCTCGAGGGTGAGCCGCACTAGGTCGTTCGGCGTCGCGAACTGCGCCGGCTTGCCCTCCAGGTCGGCCTCGGTCACGTCACGCGCTCCCGACGACATCTTCGACACGTAGAAGCGGCCCCCGCTCGACGCGATCGCGTCGAAGTGCTCCCGGGCTGAGCCGGTGCCGACGCCCTGCGTCGCGTCCAGGACGCGGTCGCGGATCATCTGCACGCCGTCGGCGGCGAGGAACACCGTCACGTCGTGGCCCTCGGCCAGCGCCGTCCGCGCGACGAGCAGGCCGAGCGCGACCTGCGACGGAGCCTCGGGACCGTGCGTGATGTGGACGAGAAGCGAAGCCATACGTCACCTCCTGGTCGAGGCGCGCGACGACGACGCGCCGGGATGTCGGCGCGGGACCGGTCTAGCCGGCGCGTGCGGGGGTCACGAGGTCGTCGAGCAGCTCGCGGGCCGCCTCGGCGACCTCTTGCACTGCCTTGTCGAACACCTCGCGGTTCGCCCGCGACGGCTGGCGGTACCCGCTGATCTTCCTGACGAACTGGAGCGCGGCGGCCTCGATCTCATCGTCCGTCGCGCCCTCCGGCCCCCGAAGGGTCTTGATGCTCCTGCACATGCCGGCGAGCCTAGCGGGTCAAGCTTGCCCAGAGGTGCATCACGGCGTAGGAACGCCACGGGCTCCACCGCCGAGCGTGTGCAGCGAGGTCCCGGGGCGCGTCGGGAAGTCCCAGCCCGGCCGCCGCCTTGCGCACCCCGAGGTCCCCGGCGAGGAACACGTCGGGGTCACCCAGCGCACGCATCGCGACGTACGACGCGGTCCACGGCCCTATCCCGGGAAGGGCCTGGAGCTGCGCGACGGCCTCCGCGCGTTCCGCCCCCGCGTCGAGCACGACCCGGCCGTCGGCCACCGCGGCGGCGAGCGAACGCAGCGCGCGCCGGCGTGCCTCGGGCATCCCGACCTCCGAGAGGTCGGCGTCCGCGAGGGCGTCCGGCGACGGGAACAGATGGGTCACGCCACCCGCGGGAGCCGTCAGGGGCTTGCCGCGGGCCGTGACGAGACGGCCCGCGAGCGTGCGCGCGCCGGCGACGCTCACCTGCTGTCCGAGCACCGCCCGGACCGCGAGCTCGAACGGGTCGGTCGTCCCGGGAAGCCTTCGCCCGGGGGAGTGGCGGACCAACCGCCGCAACGAGCGATCGCGCGCCAGGTGCGCGGAGATCGCGACCGGGCCCGCGTCGAGGTCGAGCAGCGACCGGCACCGTCGAACCGCCGCGGCGAGGTCGCGCACGTCGTCGAGCCGCAGCGCGCACTCGACGTGGTCGTCGCGCAGGGTCAGC
>DASQDO010000019.1:0-9509 GCA_035634135.1 Actinomycetota bacterium | reverse complement strand
GGTCCCGTTGCCCTCGAGCGTGGCGAGCGAGAAGCTCTCGCCGCCGAACATCGCGGTCTTCATGCCCTGCGCGTTGAACTTGCCGATGTGCTCGACGCCGTAGCTGATGCCGTCGTCGAACGCCACGACGCAGCCCGTGTCGACCTGGAGCTTCCCGCCGTAGTCGGCGGGGTTGAGGTCGATGAAGTTCCCGGCCCCCGCGATGAACAGCGACCCCGTCCCGGTGAACTTCTCGAGCACGAAGCCCTCGCCGCCGCGTCGCCCGGTCGTGAAGCCGGCGAACTGGATGTCGAACTTCACCGTGCTCTCCGCCGCGACGAATGCGTCCTTCTCGGCGGTCCACGTCTTCGTCCCGTCGAGCGCGATCTCGCGCAGCTCGCCCGGAAGCGTCCCTGCGAAGGAGACGAGACCGGACCCACCGGTGGGCGTGAAGTACTGGAACGCGAGCGACTCGCCGGCGAGCTGGCGCTTGCCGACCTCGACCGCGGTCGACAGCGCCTTCCCGAGGAGGCCCTTGCCTTTGTTCTGCTCTTCCTGGTCGGGCGTCGTGAACCGGGTCTCGAGGCCGACGTTCGCGGTCTTCCACAGGAACTTGCCGGCTTCGCAGTACATCGTCTGGCCGGGGTCCAGCTGGCACACGGCCATCTGGTTCACCGTGCCCTTGATCTCGTGCTTGATCGCCACGACGTCGCCTTTCGGGGATGAGCTGAGTCGCTTCCCACGCTAGAGAGCCTGAGAAGATGCGGTCAAGGTGGTTGGGCTGATTGCAATCGGAGCCGGTGCGGGTCTCGCGAGCGGGCTCCTCGGGGTCGGGGGCGGGACCGTCATGGTCCCTTTGCTGGTCGCGTTCCTGGGTTTCTCGCAACACCGCGCGCACGCGACGTCGCTCGCCGCGATCGTGCCGATAGCCGCCGTGGCCGGGGGAGTGTTCGCCCTCGAGGGCGTGGCCGAGTACGACACCGCGCTGCTCCTCGCGGCCGGGGCGCTCGTGGGCGCGCCGCTCGGCGCGCGAGCCATGGCGAGGCTCGGGGAGCGGTCGCTCGAGGCCGCGTTCGGCGCCTTCCTCGTCGCGGTCGGCCTCGCGATGGTCTTCGGGTGACGCTCCTTCTCCTCGCGGCGGGGATCGTCGTCGGGGCGTTCTCCGCGCTGCTCGGTGTGGGCGGTGCCACGTTGATGGTCCCGTTCATGACGCTGGCGCTCGACTACGGCCAGCACGCGTCGGAGGGCACGGCCCTGCTCGTCGTCGTGCCGACCGCGGTCGCCGGTGTGATCGCTCACCGGAGGCGCGGCTACGTCGACTTCAAGGGGGCCGCGCTGCTCGCATCGAGCGGAGTCGTGGGCGCGGTCGCTGGCGCCAGGCTCGCGCTCGAGGTCTCGGGCGAGTCGCTGAAGCTGGGCTTCGGGATCTTCCTGATGGGGGTCGGGTTGCGGATGTTCGTGCACGGCCTGCGCAGGGATGGGGGGCGGCGGGAGACTGCGTAAGCTTGGCCGCCTCGTGACTTCCCCACGGCGGCTGCGCGTCGCCCTTCTGACCTATCGCGGGCACCCTCACGTCGGGGGCCAGGGCGTCTACGTCCACTATCTCAGCCGCGCGCTGGCCGAGCTCGGGCACAGTGTCACCGTGTTCGCCGGGCAGCCGTACCCGGACCTGGCAGAAGGCGTCGAGCTCGCCGAGGTCCCCAGTCTCGACCTCTATCGTCCGGACGACCCGTTCCGCCGACCCGCTCCTTCGGAGCTGAAGGGCGGGACGAACCTGCTGGAGTACGGGCTGATGTGCTGCGGGGCTTTTCCCGAACCGCTGACGTTCAGCCTGCGCGTCGCGGGCTTGCTGCGGTCCCGGAGCCGTGACTTCGACGTCGTCCACGACAACCAGTGCCTCGGTTACGGGCTGCTCTCGCTGGGCCGCGCCGTGCCGGTCGTCGCCACCGTGCACCACCCGATCACCGTCGACCGCGAGCTCGCCCTCGCCGCGGCCCCCACGCGCCGCGAGCGAGCGCGCCTGAAGCGTTGGTTCGGGTTCACACGGATGCAGGGCCGCGTCGCCCGGCGGCTGCCGAGGCTGCTCACGGTGTCCGAGGTTTCCCGCGGTGACGTCTCCCGCGCGTTCGGCGTCCCCGAGCACCGGATCGGGATCGTCCACAACGGCGTCGACGCCGAGCTGTTCCGGCCGCTCCCGGGGGTCCCGAAGACCCCCGGCCGCATCGTGGCTCTCGTCAGCGCCGACCTCCCGATGAAGGGGATGACGCATCTCGTCGAAGCGGTCGCGAAGCTCCGTACCGAGCGCGACGCCGAGCTCGTCCTCGCGGGCAAGGGGGCCGACTCGCCGGGCATCAGGGCCGCGGCGCGCAAGTACGGCGTCGAAGACTCCGTCCGGGTCGCGGGACGCGTCGAGGACCTCGAGCTCGTCGACCTCTACGCGCGGGCCGAGGTCGCGGTCGTGCCGTCGCTCTACGAGGGGTTCTCGTTCCCGGCCGTTCAGGCGATGTCGTGCCGCGTTCCGCTCGTTGCGACGACCGGAGGCGCTCTGCCCGAGGTGGCCGGCGACGCCGCTTTGCTCGTGCCCCCGGGAGACGCGGGCGCGCTCGCCTCTGCGATCGGCCGGCTGCTCGACGACGAGTCGCTGCGGTCGCGCGCCGGCGCCGCGGGAAGACGGCGCGTCCTCGAACGGTTCACGTGGCGTTCCGCCGCGGAGCAGACTGCGGCCGAATACGAGCGGGCTCTGCGACCGTGCTGACGTTCGACTTCGACCGGTTCGGCGTCGGGCCGGGCACCGCTCTGCTCGACGTCGGCTGCGGGATGGGGCGCCACACGTTCGAGGCGTTGCGCCGCGGCGCGTCGGTCGTAGCAGCCGATCTCGACGACGAGGCGCTGTCCGCCGTCGCCGAGATGGCCGGCGCGATGGCGGCCGAGGGACAGGTTCCCGCAACCGCGAGCCTCGAGGTCGTCTCCGCGGATGCGCGCCGTCTGCCCTTCGACGACGCGTCGTTCGATCGCGTGGTCGCGTCGGAGACGCTCGAGCACATCTCCGAGGACTTCGTAGCGATGTCGGAGATCGCGAGGGTGCTGCGGCCCGGGGGCCGCGCGGTGGTCACCGTCCCGCGCTGGTGGCCCGAGGCAGTCTGCTGGGCGCTGTCGCGCGAGTACCACTCGAACGAAGGCGGTCACGTCCGCATCTACAAGCGTCCGCAGCTCACGCGCCGCCTCGCCGCGACCGGCCTGCGCGTCGACGGCGTCGAGCACGCGCATGCGCTCCATTCGCCGTACTGGTGGATCAAGTGCGCGGTGGGGCCGAGACGCGACGAGGCGTTCCTCCCTCGGCTCTACCACCGCTTCCTGGTCTGGGACATGACCGCGCAACCGCGTTCGACGCGCTTGCTGGAGCGCGCGCTGAACCCCGTGCTCGGCAAGAGCGTCGTCGTCTACCTCGACAAGCCGGTTGAGCCCGCTCGTGTTTGACGCCACCGCCGACGCGATCGAGCGCGTGCAGCTCCGCGACGGCTCGATCCCGTGGAACCGGGGCGGTCACCTCGACCCCTGGAACATGGTCGAGGCTGCCATGGGGCTCGACGCCGCACGGCGCCACGAGGCCGCCCGCGCCGCGTATCGCTGGCTGATAGCGCGGCAGCGCGCGGACGGTGCGTGGGCCGCGTCGTACCGCGACGGCCTGATCGAGGACTCCACGCTCGACGCGAACTTCTGCTCGTATCTGGCCGCGGGGGCATGGCACCATTACCTCGCGACCGGGGACGTGGACTTCCTCGCGGAGTGCTGGCCCGCGGTCGACCGCTCCATGGGCTTCGTGCTCAGGCTGCAGCTGCCCTCCGGCGCGATCGCATGGGCTCGCGACGCGTCGTACCGCCCGTGGCGCGCGGCCCTCCTCACCGGCTCGGCCTGTACCTATTTGAGCCTCGGCTGCGCGCTCGAAGCCGCTGCGATCCTCGGCCACGAGCGCCTCGAATGGGAGCTCGCGCGCTCCGCGCTCGGCGAGGCCGTGGCGACCCGCACCGGCCCCTTCGAGCCGAGGGACCGCTTCTCAATGGATTGGTACTACCCGGCCCTCGGCGGCGTCCTCGGAGGCGCAGCCGCACGGGCCGCCCTCGCCGAGCGCTGGGACGAGTTCGTCATCGAGGGCCGCGGCGCCCGCTGCGTCTCGGACCGGCCCTGGGTGACGACCGGCGAGACGTGCGAGCTCGTGCTCGCGCTCGAAGCCGCGGGGGCGGGGGCCGAGGCCGCCGCGCTGTTCGACTGGGTCCAGCACCTGCGCTGTGACTCCGGCGACTACTGGACCGGAGCGACGTGGCCCGAAGACGTCGTGTGGCCCCGCGAGACGACGACGTGGGGAGCGGGGTCGGTGCTGCTAGCCGCGGACGCGCTCGACGGCACGAGCCCGACGTCCGCGTTCTTTCACGCTACGCCGGTGCGCTCGAGCACGCGCAACGAGCCGGCCCGCGAGACCTCGGCGAACGCTCCGGAGTCGATCGCCCGCCGGTAGATCACGTACGGGGGATGCCCGCCCTCGGCGGGGTCCTCGAAGACGTCGTGGATCGCGAGCAGCCCGCCGGCCGTCACGTGCGGGGCCCACTCGGCGAAGTCGTCGTCCGCCGCGGCCTGACTGTGGCCGCCGTCCACGAACACGAACGCGAGCGGCATCGTCCATCCCCGTGCGACGACGGACGACGGAGCGACGAGCGGGACGACGACGTCGGTGAGGCCCGCGCCCTCGATCGTTCGGCGGAACTCGGGGAAAGTGTCGACGCGGCCGTGTGCGTCGACGAGCGCGGGGTCGTGATACTCCTCGCCCGGCTGGTGCTCCTCGGACCCGCGATGGTGGTCGATCGAGTAGAGGACGGTGCCGCGCTCGCGCGCCGCGGCCCCCAGGTAGACCGCGGACTTCCCGCAGTAGCTCCCGATCTCGAGCAGCGGCCCGGCGGGTGCGGACAGCCCGGCCTCGTACAGCGCGAGCCCCTCCTCGGCGGGCATGAACCCGACGGCCGCCTCCGCCGCCGCCCGGAGCTCGGGTTTCACGCCAGGGCTTCGATCGCGCGCCGGACGCGCCCCGCTCGCTCGGCGGGATCCGCGAACGACATCGGAAGCAGCACCGGCGTGTCCACTCCCGCAGCGCGCAGCTCGTCCAGTCGTCGAGCAGCGTGCTCCGGCCCACCCATCACGAACAGCGCGTCGAGCATCGCCTGCGGCACGAGCTCGACCGCGCGCTTGCGGTCGCCCGCGGCCCACGCCTCGCGGATCGCGGCGATCTCCGCGCCGAAGCCCTGCGCCGCCAGCGAGCGCGCGTACACGTCGACCGGCGCGTACGACAGCAGGAGCCGCCGCGCCGCGACCGAGACGATCTCCGGCTCCTCGTCGACGAGGAACGGGATGCGGATCACGCACTCGAGGGGGTCGCGCTCGCCGCGCACGGCGTTCGCCCAGCCCAGCGCCTCTCTTATCCCGTCCGCGGTCTTGAGGAAGAAGACGATCCCGTCGGCGACCTCACCCGCGAGCGCGCAGGCGCTCGGCCCCAGCGCGGCCAGGTGAATCGGCACGTCGGCGGGCTGGTGCTGCAGCCGGAAGCCGTCCACGCGTGTGGTCAGCCCGTGGAACTCGACCTTCTCGCCGCGGAGGCACGCCCGGATGACCTCGACGTACTCGCGCAGCCTCGTGAGCGGCCGCGTGAACCGGCCCCCCATCCACCGGTCGACGATCACGTGCGACGAGGTGCCGAGCCCGAGCACGAACCGGCCCCCGCTCAGGTCGTGGAGCGCGGCAGCGCTCATCGCGACCAGCGCCGAGGGACGGGTGAAGACCGGGAGGATCCCGGTCCCGAGCCGCACCGTCGACGTCGTCGTCGCGAGCGCGCCCAGGGGAGTGAGGGCGTCGGCACCCCCGATCTCTGCGGTCCAGAGGTCCGTGTAGCCGAGCTCCTCGGCATGCCGCCCGAGCTCGACGGCGTCGCGGAGCCCGGCCCCCTCGAACCCGACGGTCAACCCGAGCCGTTGCATCCGGCGATGCTAGGCCACCTCTCCCGGGGGCCGTGGTGCGCGTGGTTGCCGTGGTTGGCGAGGTTGCGAACCCAACCACACGCACCACACGTACCACCGCGACCAGAGACTCCGGAAGAAGGGGTTATGCGGCGGCGGGGGCCGGGGCGAAGCGGCGGCTCGTGCTCAGCCACACGCCTGCCGCCACCGTCAGTCCGCCGGCGAAGTCGAGCGGCGTCAGCGACTCGCCCAGCAGGACCGCCAGGGCCAGGCCGATGATCGGCACCAGGTTCACGTAGGGCGCCGCGACCGAGGCGTCCACGTGCTCGAGCGCGAAGTTCCACAGTGCGTACGCCGCCGCCGAAGCTCCCAGGCCGAGATACAGCAGGCCGGCCACGTCTGCCGCGCCGAACGCCGGTATCCCTCCACGAGCCCAGCTCTCGACGGCCGCTGCCGGGAGGAGGAACAGCAGGGCCGCGCCGATCCCCGCGGTCGTCCCGACGATCGCCGGGACACGCACGGACATCCTCTTGCCCTGGATCGTGTAGATCGCCCACGACACGACGCCGCCGAACACGAGCAGGTTGCCGACGAGCTCGAGCGCGCCTTCACCGGACGGGGGCCGCGTTACGAGCACGACGCCTGCGACCGAGAGCGCGACGCCGAGGGCGCGGGCCCGCGGCAAAGGCTCCTGCAGGAACAGCCGGGAGAGGGCGACGGTGACCGCGGGGATCCCGCCGATGATCAGAGCGGCGCTCCCCGCCGACGTGTACTCGAGCCCCCACGTCTCGAGACCGTTGTGCAAGACGATGCCGGTCAGGCCGAACAGCACGAACTCCCGGCGGAAGACGTCACCCATGCGGAAGCCGCTCCTGTAGGCGAACGGGACGAGGCAGAGGAACGCGACGAGGAACCGGACCGAGAGCAGGGTCGCCGCGCCCATGCCGGCGAGCAGCGACTTCGTCACGACGAGCGTGCCGCCCCAGATCAGCATCGCCAGGAGCAGCGCGGCGGGGCCGGGGTTCGCGTCGAACGCCGTTCGGCGGGCGGCCACCGCGGCCGAGACCGAGAGAGCCATCAGATGCGGCCGCCTCGGAGCGGGATCACGTTCTGGGGACACTCGGGGGCCAGCCTCTCGCCGAGCGAGATCAGGCGGAGACCCGTGCGGCGACGCAGGCTCGGCCGGTCGCCCAGGGCGGCGGCGGCGAGGCGGCCTGCGTCGGCCTCGAGGATGAGCGAGCGGACGTGGTCTTGGGCGACTTGCCCGAGGAGTACCGGGTGCACTGGCGCCCTCCCTTCGTAATGGTCTATACTCGCTATGACGCTTACACCATATAGGGACGGTAGGTAAGAAGTCAAATGGATTTCGACCATTACACGGACCCGGGCGTGGGCGTCGCCGTGAACCTCGCCAACTCGCTCGGATGGCCCTCGGGGACCGAGCACCTCCGCACTCCGGCAGACGTCTGCGACCTCCTCGACGCGCAGGGGATCGAGGGCTACGGGTCGGTGGAGGAGCCTGACCTGGTGGCGCTGCGCAAGCTCCGCCCCGAGCTGCGGGCGATCTTCGAGGCCCCCGACGAGAAGACGGCGGCGGCACGGATCAACGCGTTGCTCGCCCGGTCGGGCGCCGCTCCGCAGATGACGGACCACGACGGCAAATGGCACCTCCATTACGCCGCGGAGGACGCGCCGTTCGTCGACCGGATCACCGCGCTGTCGGCGATGGCGCTCGCCACCGTGGTCGTGAACTGGGGGTGGGAGCGGCTCGGCGTCTGCAACGCCGAAGACTGCGCCGACGTGTTCGTGGATACTTCGCGGAACAAGTCGCGTCGGTACTGCGCGCCGTCGTGCTCGACGCGGACGAACGTGGCGGCCTTCCGGGCGAGGCACAAGGAGCGGGCTTAGCAGATGACTGCCGAGGTCCTGGGGCGGACCGAGCTGTTCGCCGGGCTGCCGCCGCGGGACCTCGAGGCGATCGCCGCCCGCGGGATCGCGCGGACCTACCCGAAGGGTCAGATCCTCTTCTACCAGCACGACCCCGGCGAGAGCCTCTACGTGATCCTCGAGGGGCGCGTGAAGGCGTTCGTGACGTCGGAGCTCGGTACCGAGCTCAACCTCGGCATCTTCGAGTCGCCGGCGATCCTCGGCGAGGTCGCGCTCGTCGACGGGGGGCCGCGCTCGGCGAGCGCCGAGGTCGTCGCGCCGGCGAAGCTGCTCGTGTTCACGCGCACGACGTTCCTGTCGCTGCTCGGCGAGCACCCCGCGCTCGTCGACGCGTACCTCCGGACGCTCGGCAAGCTCATCCGCCGTCTGCAGGACCGCACCGAGGACCTGGTCTTCCTCGACCTCCACGGGCGCGTCGCGAAGCTGCTGCTCTCGTTCGCGGAGGACGCCGAGTCCGGCCCCGAGGGCACGTTGCTCGACCTCAAGTTCACGCAAGGTGAGCTCGCGGCGATGGTCGCCGGGTCTCGCCCGACGGTGAACCAGATCCTCAAGACCTTCGAGGGCCGCGGCTACCTGACGATCGCCGGACGGCAGATCGTGGTGAAGGACGAGGCCGCGCTGCGGAGGCTAGCCGGCGTCTGACTGAGGCACGCTCTTGACGACGCCGAAGACCGCGCCCTGCGGGTCGGCGACGTGCGTGAACCGGCCCCCGGGGAAGTCCATCGGCGGCACGATGACGTTCGCGCCGAGCTCGCCGGCACGGCTCGCGATCGCGTCGGGGTCCCCGTCGAAGTAGACGCCCCAGCTCGGCGGCATCGGGCCCATGTCCGGCGAGATCTCCATCATCCCGGCGACCTGGTCGTCGCCCGTGCTGAAGACCGTGTAGTCGCGGCCGCCCATGTCGCTCGTCTCGGCGCTCCACCCGAACAGGCGCGTGTAGAAGTCGCGGGTGGTGCCGGCGTCGTTCGTCGACAGCTCGTTCCAGGAGAGCGCGCCCTCCTCACGGACGACTCCGGCGCCGGGGTGGTCCTTCGCCTCCCAGATCGCGAGCGCGGCCTTGCCCGGGTCCTGGACGACCGCCATGCGGCCGGCGTCCATGACGTCGAACGGAGGGGCGAGGATCTTGCCGCCGAGCTCCTCTACCTGCGCGGCGGTCTTGTCGACGCTGTCGACGGACACGTACGACATCCAGAACGGCGGGTGGCCCTGCGACGCCATCTCGTCCTGGAGCTTCTGGATCGCGCCGACGAACGCGTCGCCCTTCTTGCACATCGTGTAGACGCCGCCGGGCACGGGAGCGTCCTCGGTGTCCCAGCCGAACAGCTGCGAGTAGAAGGTCTTCGCCGCCTCGGTGTCGGTCGTCGACAGCTCGACCCACGAGAACGTGCCGTGCGGATAGCTGCTCATCTGAGCCATTGCGGGGCCTCCTATTGGTGTTCGTCCGTCCGGCCCCCGAGGCTACCCTCAAGGACTCGGCGACCCGCCGGCGAGATGGGGGATTCATGACGATCGAGCGCGGCCTGAGGCGAAGCATTGCCGTGTGCGCTTGCGTTCTCGTCGCCTGCGCTCTCCTCGGCGGAACCG
>DASQDO010000018.1:0-2361 GCA_035634135.1 Actinomycetota bacterium | reverse complement strand
CCATCCGGGGGGTCAAACGACGGTTTTGTCCGAAGCCAGCGTCGGGGCCACGTCCACCGAGAGGACCTCGCCGCACGCGCGTAGACATCGGGGGGATCGGCGGCTAACGGCTCCAGTCGAGCGCGGTCTGGTGCGCGTTCTCGATGTAGGCGGCGAGCAGGTCGACGGTCGCGTCGATGTCGGACACGTACGCCATCTCGTTGACCGTGTGGACGTAACGGATCGGGATCGAGATCGTGATGACCGGGACGCCGGCCCGCGTCAGCTGGATGCCGCCGGCGTCCGTTCCGCCGCGCGGGAGGATCTCCATCTGGTAGGCGATCGAGTTGTCCTCCGCCAGGCGCTTGAACGAGCGGACGAGCCTCGGGTCGGAGATCGAGCCGGAGTCCATGAGGCCGATCGCGGCCCCCTTGCCGAGCGCGCAGACCTGCTGGCTGCGGTCGGCGCCCGGCAGGTCCCCCGCGATCGTGACGTCGACCGCGACGCCGACGGCGGGCTCGATCTCGAAGGCCGCGGTCGTCGCGCCGCGCACGCCGACCTCTTCCTGGACGCTGATCACGCTGTAGATCTCGGCCTCCGAGCTCGCCGCCTTCCGCAGCGCCTCGAGGACGACGTACACGCCGAGCCGGTCGTCGAGATAGGGGGCCGTGACGGCCTCGTCGGTCACGAGCGGCTCGCGGACGAGCGACACCGGGTCGCCCACGCTCACGCCCGCCTTGACCTCGTCGACGGGGAGCATGAGGTCGACGAAGAGGTCCTCGATCTTCGGGGGCTTCTTGGCTTCATCGCCGCTCAGCAGATGGATGGGCTTGGACGACGGGGCGAGCAGGCCCACGAAGTCACGCTCCTCGCCGCAGACGACCACGCGCTGCATCACGAGCGTGCGGGGGTCGAAGCCGCCCACGGGTGAGATCCGGAGGAACCCGTTGTCGTCGATGTGCGTCACGAGGAACCCGATCGAGTCCATGTGCGCGCACACCATCACGCGGCCCGACCCGGTCCCGGAGCCGTGGCGGATGCCGACGAGGTTCCCCAGCGCGTCGACACGGGTCTCGTCGACGAGCTCGGACATGTGCTTCTGGACGACGTCCCGGATGCGTTCCTCGCGCCCGGAGATGCCCGGCGTCGAGACCAGGTCCTTGAATAGCTCGGCGTTCACGAGTCTCCCCTCTTGCGTCCCCCAGCAGGCTCCAATGTTCCTTGCCCATCGGTACAAATACAAACAAACGTAGTAACACCTGGTCCGGTGACGCCGGAATTGGTTTTAATGCACGGCCTACGCCATCGTCCAGGAGGCGACATGACTCTCTACGAGCTTCTCCTCTTCGTACACGTTCTCGCCGCCGCGACGTGGGTCGGCGGCGCCATCATGCTCAAGATCCAGTCCGACCGGGCACTCCGGACCGATCCCGACCGGGCCGCGGAGCTCGCCCTCGAGACCGAACGCGTGGGCACGCGCGTGCTGATGCCGGCGTCGATCGTCCTCCTCGTGGCCGGGCTGTGGATGGTGTTCGAAGGCGAATGGGGGTTCGAGCCGCTCTGGGTCAAGCTCGGCCTCGCGATCTACGTCATATCCGCCGTGGCCGGTGCGGTGTTCCTCGGCCCCCTCTACAAGCAGGTCGGGGTGCTCCGGGCGGAGCGGGGGCCCGGCGACGCCGAGCTGACGGCGAGGCTCCAGCGCATCTCGACGCTGTCGTGGATCGACATGGGCCTGCTCGTCGCGGCGATCTTCGTGATGACGGTCAAGCCGGGGACGTAGCCGGGACCTTCAACGAGTCCCGCAGGGCGTCGAGCCGCTCGGGGACCACCCCGTAGAAGGCCCACGTCCCGCGCTTCTCCCTGCGGAGCAGGCCCGCGTCGTGGAGGACCTTGAGGTGGTGGCTCACGGTCGGCTGCGACAGGCCGAGCGGCTCGACCATCTCGCACACGCACATCTCGCCCGCCGAGGCCGCCGCGATCAGGCTGAGGATCCGGAGCCGGGCGGGGTCGCCGAGGACCTTGAATGCGGTCGCGAGCTGCCGCGCCTCGTCGGGGGCGATGGGCTCCTGGAGCAGGGGGGAGCAGCACTGCTCGAACACCTGGAGGTTCTTCACGGCTCTTATATTGACATCCGTCGATGGGTTATGCAATATTCACGTCGTTCGATATTGAAGACCGTCGATATAGGAGGTCAACATGTCCCGGGTCCAGCTCGCCCTCAACGTCACCGACCTGGAGGAGGCCATCGGGTTCTACTCGAAGCTCTTCGCCACCGAGCCAGCCAAGGTGCGGTCCGGCTACGCCAACTTCGCCGTCGTCGACCCGCCGCTCAAGCTTGTGCTGATCGAGGGCGACACCGGCGGGACCCTCAACCACCTCGGT
>DASQDO010000017.1:0-8759 GCA_035634135.1 Actinomycetota bacterium | reverse complement strand
CGTGTCCGCGTTCCTGACGGCGACGCCGCACAAGGCCGTCGCGCTGGCGGGCGTCGCCGCGCTCGCCGCGCCGTTCGCTCGGAAACTCGCGTCGCAGTGGGGCGTCGTGTTCAACACGGTCGGCGCCGTTTCGCTCGCCGGGACGATGACTGCGAGCGCGTTCACCGGGGTCGCCGCGGTCGAGCGGCCGGTCGCGCAGCGGCTCGAGGGCCGCGACAAGCCGCGGGCCGTCCAGCCCGCAGCCGACGAGACGGCACCGGACGCAGCGAACGGCGACTCGCCGGACCCGGCGGGGAACGCCTTCGGCCACGACAAGAAGGCACGCGAAGGCGGCAACGGGAAGTCGCAGGCGGGTCGGGGCGGCAATGCGCTCGGGCACGGCAAGAAGGCCAAGGCGCTCGGGCACGCGCACGACGCCGAGGGCACTCCGAATGGCAAGGCGAAGGGGCACTCGAAGCCCGACAAGCCGGAGAAGGTGAAGCCTGAGAAACCCGCTAAGCCCGAGAAGCCCACGAAGCCCGAGAAGCCCGCCACGGCGGCGAAGCCGGAGAAGCCTGCGGGCCCGACCGGCGACGCGGCCGGGCCCCCGCCCGCCAAGGAGAAGCCCGCGCCGGTCGAGGAGCCTCCCGCCCACGCAGAGCCCGCCGAGCCCGACCCGGCTCCCGCTCCCGAGGCGCCCGTGCCCGAGCCCGCTCCGAAGACGCCGCCCGGTAAGGCGAAGGGGAAGTCGAAGTAGCGGCCTAGCCTCCGATGCCGCCGATGTTCAGGCCGCGGTCGTCCTGCTTCAGGGCCGTGTCGACGCCGGCGGCCGCGCCGAGCGCGAACAGCCTCAGGTCGCCGGTGACGCTCGGGTCGATCTCGACGACGTAGTTGTCAGCCGTCGTGAACATGCCCTTGAGCGCGCCGACGAACTTCTTCGTGATGCGGCCGATCTCGCGGTCGGTGTCGTCGACGATCGCGAAGTTCCAGGCGCGCCAGTTCTCTGCCTTGATCCGGCCGACCGACCGTCCGTTCGGGTCGACGAAGTCGAAGCTGATCTTGCCGAAGATGTTCTTCTGGACGATCTCGCCGACCTTGCGGCCGCCGGAGTCCTTGACCTCGAGGCGCGACTTGAAGACCTTGCGCGGGCGCGTCAGCTGGAGCACCCGGTTGCCGCCGGCGTCGTAGACGCCGAGCGTGTGCGTCATGAACTGGTCGAAGCCACCGACGAGGCGGACCGCCTTCTTCAGCTTGCTCTGACCCTCCTGCTCGATGCGGCCGAGCTCGTTGCCGTCGGCGTCGCGGATCGCGTACTGGTTGGTCATCTCGATCAGCTTCGCCTTCTGGTTGACGACGAGCAGGTTCGCCGTCAGGAGGTCGGACATGTTCGGTCCTTTCGTTAGGAGTTCGCGGCGGCCTTCGAGATGATCTCGATCGCCTCGTCGATGCGTGACTCGTCGGTGCGGTGCGACAGGACCGCGACGCGGAGGTAGCGCTCGCCTTCCAGCTCGGTCCCGGAGAGGTAGACGCGCTTGCTCGCGTTGACGTCCTGGAGGATGCGGTCGGTCGCCTCGTTGCCGCGGCGGCTCTTGAACGCGACGATCGAGAGCTGCGGCTCCCACGGCACGTCGAGGTCGTCCACGTCCACGAGCGCGTCGTAGACCTTCGCGGCGAGGTCGAGCTTCTCGTCGAGGGCCCGGCGGAACGCGCCTACGCCGTGCAGGTGCAGCGGGACCCACACCCTGAGGCCGCGGTTGTCGCGCGACAGCTCGGGCGTGTAGTCGGCGAAGTCGGGAAGGTCGGTCTCGCTCTGCGCCGGGAGGTACGACGCGCCACCGCGGTGCGCGGCGAGCAGGTCACCGCCGCGCCGGACGATCAAGCTCCCGGTCCCGTACGGCAGGAACAGGCCCTTGTGGGGGTCGAGCGTGACGGAGTCCGCCCGCTCGATGCCGCGGAAGCGCTCCTTGCCGCGCTCGGTCATCTGGAAGAACCCGCCGTAGGCCCCGTCGACGTGGAACCAGAGGCCCTCTTCGTCGGCGAACGCCGCGATCTCGTCGAGCGGGTCGACCGCGCCCGTGTTGACGGTCCCGGCGGAGCCCACGACGAGGAAGGGCCTGCGGCCCTCGGCCCGGTCGCGCGCCACCTGCTCGCGCAGGTCGTCGACGTCCAGGCGCAGGGAGGTGTCGGTGCGGACCGGGCGGAGCGCGGCCGGGGGGAAGCCCGCGAGGCGCGCGCTCTTCGCGATCGAGTGGTGCACGTGCTCGCTGACGTAGATCGTGCCGGAGAGGAAGTCCTCGGGCAGGCAGACCGTGCGCGCCGTGACGACTGCGGAGAAGTTCGCCATCGACCCGCCGGACGTGAGCACGCCCTGCGCCTCGGGCGGGAACTCGAACAGGTCACAGAGCCAGCGCGCGACGTCGGCTTCGAGGCGGACCAGCGCCGGCGCGGGGGCCGCGAGGTTCACGAAGCGGTTCGTCACGCACGCGACGAGGTCGGCTACCGCGGCCGCATAGAGACCGCCGCCGGGGATGTACGCGAGGTAGCCGGGCCCCGCGGTGTCGAACGCCGCGTCGGCGGCGCGGGCGATGACGTCGAGCAGCTCGCCGAACTCGGCCGGCTCCTCCGGCGGGGCCGACCGCAGCTTCTCCGCGAGCTCGTACGCGCCGTCGACGTCGACGGCCGGGGCGGTGGAACGCGCTTCGACGAAGTCGATCGCGTACCCGACCGCGGCGCGGGCGATCGCCTCCATCTCGTCGCGGGACGGGTCGAGGCTGACGTGCTCTATCGGCATCGGACGATGCTATGCGTAACGCCGCGGCACCCAGCCCCGTTTACGGCTCGTGCAGAAGACACCGCAGGTGCTCGTAGTCGTTGCGTTGCTCGGCCTGGCCGCGTGCGATCCCGCGCCTCCGGGCGCGCAGAGCTCGCAGCCGGAACCCCAGCGCGTCCGGCGCCAGGCGGCGGCCGAGCCCGCCCGGCCGAAGCCGCCGAAGCGCGTGGATCCTCGTGCGGATGGGTTCGAGGTCGTGCTCGGCGAGTGGGCCGTGACGCCGGAGGCCCCCGCGATCCGTCCCGGCAGGGTCACGTTCGTCGTCCACAACCGCGGGACGATGGGGCACGGCTACGAGATGGAGCTCGAGGGCGACAGCAGCGGGCCCGGATCGGGCGACCTCTTCAAGGCCGAGAGCGAGGTGGTGCGTCCCGGCGAGTCGACGCGCCTGACGCTCACGCTGCCGCCGGGCCTCTACGAGATCGAGTGTCTGGTCGACGGACACGACGACATGGGCATGGAGGGCGTGCTCGAGGTGCGCGCGGACGCGCCTCTCGTCAAGGCCGAGGACGAGGCGCGGCCCGGCCGGATAGCGATAGCGGACTTCGCCTTCGAGCCGGCGACGGCCGTGGTGCCGGCCGGGACCGAGGTCACGTGGCGCAACGCCGACCCCGCAGACCACACCGTGACGTCGCCGGACGGGGACTTCGGCTCCGACGCGCTCGGAACCGGCGAGTCGTTCTCGCACCGGTTCGACGAGCCCGGCTCCTACCGATACCAGTGCGCCATCCACCCCGAGATGAAAGGCAAGGTGAAGGTCGAGTGAAAGGGAACGCCATGTCGAAGAGAAGGTCGTTGATCGGTGCCGTCGCGTTCGTGGCCCTGCTGGGGGCCGCGTGTGGTGGCGACGACGGCGGAGACGACGGAGGCGCGGCCGCGGGCGGGAACGGCGGAAACGGCGGCTCGATCACGCTGACCGCGGCGGACTTCGCATGGGAGCCCGGCTCGCTGACGGCGTCGGCCGGCTCGTCGATCGAGCTCGTGAACGAGGACGAGGCGAAGCACAACCTGACGATCGAGGACGCCGGTGTGGACGAGGACGTCGAGGGCGGCGCGAGCGTGACCGTGGACCTGGGCGACGTCGAGGCCGGCAGCTACGAGTTCGTGTGCGAGTACCACCCGGACACGATGACGGGCACCCTGGAGGTCCAGTGACCCCTCAGCGGTCGCGGAGGAAGAGGTAGAGGATCAGGAGCGCGAGGAGGACGGCCGCGACGACGGCCTCCTTCCACGTCAAGAAACCCACGGTCCATATCCCCTTAACTAGTGATACTGAGTCCCATATTTGACACCGCAGACGTGAGGGGGGACCAGGACCGGCTTCAGTCCCACTTGGGAGGAGGAAGGCGGATGTCTCTGCGGGACAACAAGAAGACCCGGACGCGGGAGACGCTGCGGACGGCCGCCCTGCGCTTGTTCCGCGAGAAGGGGTTCGAGCGCACGACCGTGGACGAGATCGCCGCCGAGGCCGGCGTGTCGCGCACGACGTTCTTCCGCTACTACCCGACGAAGGAGTCGGTCGTCTTCGACCGGGGCCGCGAGCTGGGCGAGGTCTTCCGCCGCTGGATAGCCGAGCGACCCCGGAAGGAGAACCCGTTCGAGGCGTTCGAGGGTGCGCTGCTCGCGCTGGCGCGGGAGTCGCAGAGCTCGGGGCTCGCGCAGGAGTCGCTCGAGCTCGAAGAGCTGTTCGAGCGCAACCCCGCGCTGCGCAAGAGCCGGGCCGAGCACCGGCAGGAGCAGATCGCGCTCGTCGCGCAGGCCCTCGCCGACCGCGACGGGGGCCCGGTGGAAGCCGAGCACCGGCTCGCGGCGGACATCGGCCTGGTCGTCTCGGAGCTCGTCCGCGAGCAGTGGCACGCGAGCGGGGCGCAGATCGACGTCGAGGCGTTGCTGAGGGACCTCTTCGCGACCGTCCGGGCCCTCACGGGGGCCGGACGGTAGGAGCTAACGCCCCGTGCCCCACTCCGGCGTGAGGTCGGCGCCCGGCGAGTTCGTCACGTTCGTCCCGGCCCCCCCGGACGCAGACATCACGAAGATCTCGAAGTTGCCACCGCCGAGGTCCTTCTGGAATGCGATGAAGTTCCCCGTCGGCGAAAAAGCCGGGTGCGTCTCGTTCGCGACGTCGGTCGTGAGGTGCGACTCCTGCATCGTCCCGAGGTCGAGCGCGTAGACGTCGAAGTCGCCGTGCTCGTTGCCGTGGTACGTGATCTTGTTGCGACCCAGCGCGAAGTCCGGCGCGAGCTCGTCGTGCGGGGCCTGGCCCGCGCCCTCGGGCGTGAGGTTCACCGGCGACCCCGACGGGTCACCGGACGTCGACACGTCGAGCCTGTAGACGTCGAAGTCACCGTCGGCGTTGCTGTGGAACACCATCCGCACCATGCCGTTGGAGGCCGCCGAGAAGCTGGGGTGGCCGTCGTTGGCGCTGTTGTCCGTCAGCTTCTTCGTGAACCCGCCCGACGGGGTCGCGTAGTAGATCTCGAAGTCGCCGTCGCGGTCGCTCGTGAAGACGTAGCCGCCCAGCGGGTCGCCCGGCAGGTAGACGGGGTCCGAGTCGACCGACGGGCCCACTTGCAGGATCCGGAAGCTCCCGCTCCCGTCCGACGGGCGGTCGACGATCTCGGGCTGCGGCGCGCCACCGGAGTTGTTCATCGCGGTGTGGATCAGCCGCGTCGCGTCCGGCGACCAGTTCGGCGAGCCGAGCTCTGAAGACGACTGGTCGGGAGAGACGTGTCTCACGTCGGTGCCGTCGGACGCCATCGTGAAGATCTGCTGCGGGCCGTTGCGGGTGCTCGCGAACGCGATCCGTCCGTCGGTGACCGGGCCGGGGCTCGAAGTGGGACCGGGCGTCGGAGTCGCGGTCGGCGGGGGAGTCGGCGTCGGCTCGACCTCGTCGTCCATGATCCGAGCGGTCGCCTGGTCGTTCGCGGTCAGCGTTCCGGCCGAAGAGTTGGAGAGCCGGAGCGAGAACGTCTCGGCCGGCTCGATCTGGGTGTCGTCCGTCACCGGGACCGTCACCGCGACCCTCGTCTCGCCGGGCTGGAAGACCGCGGTGCCGCTGCGGGGCGTGAAGTCGGCGGCCGTCGCGGTCCCCGGGACCGTCGTGTAGTCGACCCTGACCACTTCGCCCTGCGGCGCGTCGAGCAGGATCTCGAAGACCACGCCGCCCGGCCCTCCTTCGGTGAAGAGCAGCGGCGACGCGACCGACAGCGACGGAGGCAACGTCGCCCACTCGGGGTCGACGTCGTAGACGTCGTTGCGCGTGACGTTGGTGACGGGGCCGTCGGCGGCCGGGATCGTGAAGATCTCGACGTCGTCCTCTCCGGGGGCGAGGCCGGCGAAAGCGATCTCGGTCCCGTCGGGCGACCACGCGACGTCCGGATCCCCGCCGATGAAGCCGCGCTCGAGCCGCACGGGCTCGAGCGACGTCGGGGTCCCCCCCGTGACCGGCATCGTGAACAGCTCGCCGGCGTTCGGCGCGTCCCTGCGCGTCCCGATCCACGCGAGCTTCGTCCCGTCGCGGGATACGTCCACCCCGAGGTCGTCGACGTCGTTGTTCGTCAGCACGGCCGGCGCGCTGCCGGGGGGGCCGTCCAGGCGGAACGAGACGAGCTCCCAGTCGCCGTTGCGGAACCGGGACCACACGATCGTGTCGTCCGAGACCCACGCAGGCATCTGGTCGAGGGCGGGACCGACGGCGAAGTTCTCGAACTCCTCGGTCGCGAAGTCGTAGATGTAGATGTCGTAGTTCGTGCTGCTCCCGTCCGGCGAGATCTTCACCGCCGTTAGGGCCATCTGCGACCCGTCGGGAGAGATCGCGGGGTCCTCGATGATCGGGAAGCCGAGACGCTGGCTCGACAAGACGCCGGCGGTGCCGGTCCCCGAGGTCGTCGCGACGCAGATCGACTCCGCGCGGCCGCAGACGTAGTAGACGAGCCCGGTGTTCGGGTAGGCGACGACGCCCGACTCGCCCTCGGTGTTCCGCGTGAGGCGCTTGCGAGCGGAACCGTCCGGGAACGAGCTGTAGAGCTCGAGGTCGGGCTCGTCGCGGCCCGACGAGAAGATCAGCCGGTCCGGCGACGGGTTCGACGCCCCCTGCGGGCTCGTGACGTCGGGCGGGGGTGTCGGCGCGGGCGGAGGCGTGGCCGAGGGGTCCTTCTCGAGCTCGCACCCCGCCAGGGCGGCGACCGCGGCGACGGCGAGCAGCGACAGCTTCAGACGCGGGCTCACCGCTTCACCACCACGGCCGCGTTCATGGGCGCGTGCGCAGCCTCGTGGATCGGGCACGCGTAGGCGAACCCGGCCCTCGGCGACTTCTTCGGGAAGGTGAGCTGGTAGGCGCGCTTGGTCGTCGCGAACGAGGCGCCGCGCGCACCGGACGTCTCGAAGTCACGGCCCCCCCGGAACGATCCGTTGCCCGCGGGGCCGACGAAGGACGCGGGGACGTCGACCTCGAGCTCGCCGCTCGAACAGAACGGGAACTCGGCAGAGGTCGGCGCGAAGTCGTCCCCGGTGCCCTCGTCGCCGTCGAGGTCGCACGCGATCTCGGGGAAAGCCCGCGCCATCGCCTGAGCGCGGGTCCGCGGGAACGTCACCGCGTGTGCCTCGTAGAGGTCCTTGGAGAAGACCCACTTCACGCGGTTGCCGGGAGCGATGGTGAGCTTTCTCGGATAGAAGCGGCGGAGCGAGATGCCCTGCTCCTCGACCCCGGCCCACGCCTGCCACACGGTCTTGCCGCGCACGGTCTTCTTCACGCGCTTGCGCGAGTAGGTCCGGTCGAGCGCGTCGGCACGGTCCGCGTCGGCGGCGAACTGCGCGGCCGACGCGGCCTGCAGCTCGCCGAGGTCGGACCGCTCCGCGAACGAGCCGACGACGTCGATCCGCATTGTCATCGCCGGATGGAGCGGGTCGACGGCGAAGATGGTCGAGCCGGGGTCGGCCGTGATCGTCACGCTGAAGCTCAGCTCACGGGTCTCGACGCCCGACTCGGAAGGGAACAGCGCGACGCCGGAGTTGAGCGGGTCGACCATCTCGTCGCCGCGTCCGTCGAACTCGCACGGCGACTGGCCGGGCCATCCGCAGGGATCCGACGGCGACGCGACCCGCAGGTTCATCTTGGCGCCGCGCCGGCCCTCGTCGGGGTCGGCCACGAACGCAGACCAGGTCCCGCCGGCGGTCGCGTGCTCGCCCGCCCACGGCCCGGCCTCGACCCCGGCGGGCAGCAGCGTCACGCCGTGGAAGCTCTCGGTCGTGAAGTGGAGCGTGTCACCCGGGGCGATCTCGATCGCGGAGGGGTAGAAGCGCATCGACTCGGCGGTGTGGTCGGCCTCGTCGAAGAACCGGCCGACCTCGACCTCGAATGTCAGCGCGGCGTGTGCGGGAGAGGCCGGAAGCAATGCAGCCGCGGTCGCGCAGGCGAGCAAGCACAGGCTGATGCGCGGCGGCAAACGATCCCCTCGGGCTCGAAAACGGTGGCATGTAGATCATGGGGGGCGTGCTCTCGTGAAGCGACCGGAAACGCCTACGTAATTCTGCGTACCTAGGCCCGGGCCGCAGGAGGCAGGACTGAACGGGCGAACCTCGACGTTGAGGTCTTTTGGAGATGAGCATGCAGTCGCGCCGAGATTTCCTGAAGGTGGCGCTGGCCGGGGGGGCCGCGCTCGCTCTGCCGCGCCCGGCCCTCGCTCTCGCGGACGCGTTCGCTCCCGTCGAGCCGTTCCAGGTCCCGCTGCGGATCCCTCCGGTCCTGACGCCCGTGCGCAAGGCCGGCGGCCGCGACTACTTCGTCACGACGATGCGCCCGGCCCGCCCCCGCCTGTTGAAGGGGAAGCGGCGGACGCCCGTCTGGAGCTTCGACGGCACGTTCCCGGGCCCGACGATCAAGGTGACCCGCGGACATGAGGCGATCGTGCGGCGCGTCAACGAGCTGGACGTGCCCGTGACGATCCACCTG
>DASQDO010000016.1:0-12311 GCA_035634135.1 Actinomycetota bacterium | reverse complement strand
TGTTCGCGGTCGCGGGGGTTGACGTCGATGTGCACGCGGTTCTTGACCGTCTTCGGCTCGGGCACCCGGACGAACACGATCGTGGGGCCGGGCTCGTCTCCTTTGATCTCGACCAGGCCCGGCTCGGACCCGCCCTTGCTCCACCCGAGCACGGCGCACCAGAACTCCGCGAGCTTCTCGGGATCGTGACAATCCACGCACAGCTCCGTGAACCTGCTGCTCATCCCGCCTCCTCGTGCTTGCTTTTCTCCGCGTGACCGTTCATCCTCTGACAAGTCGACCGTCGCCCGCGAAGGAGGTGGGGAATTGATGACTGCACCTGCCGTGAACCCCGCCGCGCCGGCGCACGGTCCCGTTCGCTAGCTCTTTCTCGCAGCGACTCCCGCGCGTCCGGCCCCCTGAATCCCGTCGCGCCTACACGAGGAGTCGAGTTGACCCAGAGCTTCGATCTGAACGAGCTGGGGTGGAACCCCCACTTCGAGCAAGAGATGGAACCCCACCGCGCCTCCGGCTGTGTCCCCGGCCGGGTAGCGGTGCAGTACCGCGGGGGCTACGTCGTCTACGCCGAGTCCGGCGAGGTGCAGGCGATCCTTCCGGGACGCATGCGGCACGAGGACACCGACGTGCCCGCCGTCGGCGACTGGGTGGCGCTGCGCGAGCTCCCCAACGAGCCCGGCGCCGGCGTCGTCGAGGCCGTGCTCGAGCGCACGAGCAAGTTCTCGCGCCACGAGGCCGGCAAGGTCACACGCGAGCAGGTCGTCGCCGCGAACGTCGACGTCGCCCTGCTGGTCTCGGCCCTGAACCAGGACCTGAACCCGCGCCGCCTCGAGCGCTACATCACGACCGCGTGGTCGGGCGGGACGTCACCGGTAATCGTGCTGACGAAGCCGGACCTCGCCGAGGACCTGGGGGCCGCGCTCGCGGAGGCCGAGTCCGTCGCGCTCGGCATCCCGATACACGTCGTCAACGGGCTCACGGGCGACGGGATCGACGAGATCGCGCCGTACCTCGCCGGCAACAAGACCGTCGTGCTGCTCGGGTCGTCGGGCGCGGGCAAGTCGACGCTGCTCAACCACCTCGCCGGCGGCGAGGTCCAGCGCGTGCAGGACATCCGTCACGACGGCAAGGGCCGCCACACGACGACCGTGCGCCATCTGTTCCCGATCCCCGGCGGGGGCCTGGTCCTCGACACCCCGGGCATGCGAGAGCTCCAGCTATGGGTGAACGACGGCATGGACCAGACGTTCGCCGACGTAGCCGAGCTCGCACAGGGCTGCCGTTTCACCGACTGCACGCACGAGCAGGAGCCGGGCTGCGCGGTGATCGCGGCACACGAGGCAGGAACGCTGCCGGCCGAGCGACTGACGAGCTACCGCAAGCTCCAGCGCGAGCTGCAACACCTACGCCTGAAGCAAGACCGCCGCGCGGCAGCCGAGCAGAAGCGCCAGTGGAAGGTGCTGTCGAAGAGCTACCGCCGAGACTTCACCTAGGCGAGGCCCTCGGACTCGAACTCGCGCAGGAAGCCCTCGAACAGGCGCCGGTGGCCTTCTTCGTCGCGCAGGATGCCGATCACCATGTCCTGCGTGACGTAGTCGATCCCGTCGCAGAACTCGATGATGCGGTTGTAGTGGTCGATCGCACCGGACTCGGCCTCGATCACGCCCCGGATGATGTGCACGATGTCGGTCTGGCTCGCCGGCGGCTGCAGGTACTTCTGCTCGGGCGAGAACTCCATGGAGCCCGGCACGACGCCGTACAGCTCCTTGATGCGCTCGCCGAACTGCTGCGCGTGGCCGAGCTCTTCCTGGACGTCGGCGCGGAGGCTCTCGATGATCTCCTGGGCTCGCACGCCGTCGGGGTTGATCGAGTTCGCGAGGTAGCTCATCACGGTCTCGATCTCCATCCAGTACGCGCGCTCGAGCAGGCCGATCAGCTCCTGACGCTTCTCGCGGTGCTCCTCGGACAGGATCCCGGCGCCGGTGGGGTGGTTGGCGGGCATCTTCGGCCTCCTTGGGTCGTTTGGTCTTCCGGGTTCTCTACCCGGCCCCCTCGTCGGCCACCCATCCCCTGGTCAGGAACAGCCAGAACGCGAGTCCCCGGTAACGTCCGTAGCGCCGGAAGCGACGCTCGATGGCGGCGTCGCTCACCTTCTTCTTGCCGGTCAGGCGGGCGTAGGTGGGCCGGGTCCACGAGTCGAGGATCAGCAGCGAGTGCCGGCCGATCAGCATCATGACGTGCGCAGCCGCGTAGGGGCCGACGCCCGGGAGGGCCTGGAGACGCTGCGCGAGCTCGTCGTCGGGCAGCTCGTCCTCGGTCGCCGCCGCGAGCGCTTCGAGGTCGAGCGACCCGTCCGCGACCATCTCGGACAACGCGATGAGGTACCTCCCGCGATAGCCGGCGCGCACGACCTCGCGGTAGAAGTCCTCCCCCGCCGCGGCCATGGCTTCGGGAGCCGGGAACGCGCGCCCTCGCCATCCCTCGGCCGGCGCGCCCGCCCCTTTCTCGCCGAGATGCTCGACCAGCGCGGTCGTCATCCGGACGGTCGCGGACCACGCGCAGTTCGTCGTGCAGATCGTCTTCACGACCTCTTCGAAGACCGACGGGCTGCGGATCATCCGGCCCGCGCCGGCGGCGGCCCACGCGAGGTCCGGGTCGTCGCGGATCGCTTCGTAGAACGGCGCGAGGTCCTGGCCGAGCCCGAGGATGCGCCGGACCTGCTGCTCTATCGATCGAGCGGTCGCCGCCCCCGGAGCGCGACCCGCGACCTCGATCGCGACGCTGTCGCGTCGGCCCGGGCCTACGCGCACGATCCGCGGAAGGCCCTTCGGCACGCGCAAGGTCACCTCGAACGAGCGCGACTTTTCGTCGAGGGCCATCGGGGGCAGCGACGCGACGCCGTGCGACGCGAGCGTGCGCGCCAGGTCGACGGGCTCGCCGCCCGGCCCCCGCAGCGGGATGGTCAGCTGCGCGGTCATGCGCCCAACGCGTCGATCAGCTCGAGCGTCCTCAAGGTCAGGCCGAGGTCGTCGTCCCAGCCCTGCCCCGGAGCGGCCTCACGCAGCTCCTCGACGAACACCTCGACGGTCGCGTTCTCGTAGGGGATCCCGGCCGCGGCCCAGAACGTGAGCGCGGTCGCTCTCTCCCACGGCCCCCACCAATCCTCTTCGGCTTCCCGGGCCCACTTGAGCCCCCACTCCGCCATCTCGGTCTTCGGGCCCTCGGCGAGCCAGAACGCGCCCGCCGCGGCGAACGTCGGGTAGCCGCCGCCGGTGAAGCGCCCTGCGGAGTCGGCCTCCCCGCGCAGGAGGCTGATCGCACGGGGGCCGGGATCGCGTCCGACCGCCATCAGCCCGCACGCGGCGGCCGCCGTCGCCCACACGCGCGAGGCCGCGGGGTTGTCGAGCTCGCCCGGAACCTCGTCGGGAGGATCGAGCCACGCGAGCGCGGGCGTGCGCGCCTGCTACAGCCAGTCCGCCGCGATCGCAGCCGCGCCCGAGTCCGCGAGGCCGAGCACCGTGAGATGACACAGACCTTCGCCGGTGGCGCCGGCAGACGGGGTCCCGCCCGGCCCGAGAAACGCGCCCTCGCCGTCCTGGTACGGGATCGCCGGCATGTCGCCGGTTGCGTCGCCCGACAGACGCAGCGCGCGCCACGACTGCCACTCGTCGCCTTCGGCCAGCACGCGTTCGAGGGCCGCGCCCGCGTCGAGCGTCACCAGCCCGTCCCCTCGCCTCGTGGCCGTTCGTGCTCGCGCGTGTCCTGGGGCTGCCTGTTCGCCGGGCGCTGCGGGATGATCGCCATGCCGGGGAGGTGCTCGCGGGGGCCGGACCACGGCCCCGGCGGCGCGACGGCGTAGTCGGCGAGCGCGTACGCGACCGACTCGTAGTTCACGCGCCAGCCGCGGAAGTGCGGCCACGCCTCCTCCGGCGTCCGCTCCATCGGGAAGCCGGCCTCGTCCAGTTGATGCACCGCGCCGCGGAACTCCTCGAACGTGAGTTCGATCGGGTCGGTCGGAAGCGGGTCGGGGTCGAACGGGATCTGCATCGCGTCGGCGATGTCCCTCATGCAGTTGAAGCCCATCCTGATGCACAGACGCGCCTCCGACGGAGCACGCGACGGACACAGCGCGCTGTAGAGCGCGGCGGAGTCCACGACCGCGAGCAGGCCGACGATCCACGAGCGCAGCGGGTGCGGCGACCGGAACGACACGAGGACCGGGTAGTTCGTGTGGCTCTCGGCGACGTCGGCGGCCCACTGCTCCCACTCCGCGTACAGCTGGGGCAGGTTGTCGACGATGTTCACCGCCTGGTGACGCCGCAGGATCTCCGGCCCCCACGCGGGCGACCCGGCCCGGCTCTGTAGCATCGTCACGAGCGTCTCGCGCCGGTTGAACGACGCGTACAAGGTCGGCAGGTACGCGATCTGGAGCGCGATCACGATCAGCCCCGTGAACGCGGCGATGACGTGGATCGCGGTCGCGGCGGCCTCACGAGGGCCGGCGAAACCCAGCGTGAAGAACGCAGACCCGGTCTCCTCGACCGTCGTCAGGAAGGACACGTTCTCGACCGGATAGAGGATCAGCGCGTAGCCGAGCAAGAACGAGACGATCCACGTAACGAGCAGCGCCAGCAACGTGATCGGCCCCTGGAGCACGAGCACATCGTCCTTCTTCTCGTACGCGTCGAACCGGTTCGCGAGAGTGAGGAACAGCCGGCGCACGACGCGCCCCACCACGGCCGCGGTGCGCGACGAGAGCCCGCGTGGGACGACCAACGTGTCGAGCATGCCGATCCAGGTCCCCAGCACCAGGACGAGGCCCGCGATGCACCCGATCCAACGAAGCACCTCGGGCATCAGGGTCGTCCTCGGGCTCGGCTCACGAGGGGAATACTAGGTGCGTGACCCCCTCGGAAGGCTCGTCCCGCCGTCTCACCGTCGCCGTCACCGGGCCCACCGGGAGCATCGGCCGCTCGTTCGTCCGGCTCCTCGAGCGCACGCCGGAGGTCGAGCGCGTCCTCGGCATGGCGCGCCGTCCGTTCGACCCGAAGCGCATGGGATTGCGCAAGCTCGAATACCGGCGCGGGGACGTGCTGAACCGGGCGTCGGTCGACGCGCTCGTCGAGGAGGCCGACGTCGTCGTGCACCTCGCGTTCCTGATCATGGGCTCGCACGACGAGACCGAAGAGATCAACATGAAGGGCTCGCGCAACGTCTTCGAGTCCGCCTTCGCAGCCGGCGTCCGGCGTCTCGTGTACACGTCGTCGGTCGCGGCGTACGGGTTCCACAAGGACAACCCCGAGTGGCTCACCGAGAAGGTCCACGCACGAGGCAGCGACAACCACTATTACTCACGCCAGAAGGCGCACCTCGAGGAGATGCTGTCGAACCTCGGCCGCTACGCGGACACGGACGTCTACGTGTTCCGGCCGTGCATCGTGGCCGGGCCGGACTCGACGGACCTGATCGAGCAGATCCCGTTCGTGGGGGCCGCGGACAAGGTCCCGGCGCCGTTGCGGCGGCTCGGCGGCGCGTTGCCGATGCTGCGCCCGCTCATCCCCGACCCCGGCATCCCGTTCCAGCTGGTCCACGAGGGCGACGTGGCTTCGGCGCTCGTGGCCGGAGTGCTCGGCGAGGGCCCGCCGGGGACGTACAACCTCGCGGGCGACGGCGAGATGACGCTGTCGGACCTGGCGCACGCGCTGGGCTGGTACGCGGTGCCGGTGCCGGAGCTGGCGGTCGAGACCGCGGCGTCGATCGTGTCCCGGCTCCCACTGATGCCGGCGAAGGCGACCTGGGTGAACGCGCTGCGAGTCCCGGTCCTGATGGACACGACGAAGGCGAAGAAAGACCTGGGCTGGCTCCCGGAATTCGACGTAACGGAGACCCTGATGCAGACGATCGACTCGGCCCGCACGAAGGGCCTGCTCAGCCGAAAGGCCTAGCCCTCCTCGAAGCCATGCACGGGCCACGCCTACCGCGTCGTGTTCTGGGAGGGGTTACAGGGCGGGGCCTTCCGAGCCGAGACGTCACGAACCGAGATCTGCGGTCGACGGGTTCTTCAGCACCACGACCGCGATGTCGTCCCTCGGCTCCGCCTCCTGGAAAGCGACGACGGCGTCCACGATGGCCTCGGCGATGACGGTTGCCGGTCTGTCCCGCCACTCCAGGAGGACATCTCTCAATCGCGACTCGCCGAAGAACTCACGCTCTCGCCTCCCCTCGGTCACGCCGTCGGTGTAGAAGGCCAGGACGTCGCCGCGGTCGAGCCTCACTTCCTCGTCGTAGAGGTCGGGGTCGGGGACCAGGCCCAGCGCGGTCCCAGGCCGGCCGATGGATCGGGGGTCGCCGCGTGCCGGCACGTAGACGGGCAGCGGATGCCCGCCGGACGCGTTGGTGACGCAGACATAGCCGGGGTCGCCGCGCCTGATGGTCGAGTAGGCGACGGTGCAGAACCGGTCCGGACTCTGCCGCAGCACTGCTTGGTTCAGGGCCCCGAGCACGAGATGCGGTTGCGCTGCCTGCATCGCTGCGGCCCGGACGGTGTAGCGCGCCAGCGCCGTGACGATCGCAGCTTCCGCCCCCTTCCCGCACACGTCGCCGATCACGACGCCCCATACGCCCGCGGCGGTCTCGAATACGTCGTAGAAGTCGCCTCCCACCTCGACGCCCGACCCCGCAGGACGGAACGCGGCCCCGACGTCGACTCCCGGCACCAGCGGCGGCGACGGAGGGATGAGACTCGACTGCAGCGTCCGGGCGAGAGCGCGTGCGTGCGCCTCCGAGTCCTCGGCCTGTCGTCGCGCCCGCAGCAGCTCGCGCTCGTATTCCCGCCGGTCCGGCGCCGGGAACACGGCGATCGCGACGTCGGCGCCCGACGCTCCATCCGTCGTCTGAACCGAGGCGTTGACCAGCGCCGGAAGCCGGCGGCCGTCCGCCGCCACCACGTCCAACGCGATCTCCCTGGCGAATCCCTGCATCCGAAGCAGCGGCGCGTAGTGCGTCTCGTGAAAGATCCGCCCTCCCGGCGTGAGCAGGTCGACGAAGCTCTTCTGCCCCACGACGTCGGTCGCCGCGTAACCCGTCCATTCGAGGAAGGCACGGTTCGCTCGGACGATCTTCCCGCTGGGGGTCGTCTGCAGGTACCCGCACGGTACGGCGTCGTACGGATCAGCGGCGGCGGTCGCAGACTTCGGGCGCGGCTGCACGTCCTTACAAGAACGACTTCATAGCGGCGATCGTCGGCTCCGGTGCGCTGAGGTTCGGACAGTGCCCTGTCGCGTCGAGCAGCGCGAACCGGCTCCCGGGGATCTTCTCGTGGACGTAGCGGCCGACCGCCTCAGGCGCGATCGCGTCGTCGCGGCACTGGAGCACGAGAGACGGCACCCGGACCGCCGGAAGGTCCCCACGGTTGTCGGCCGTGAACGTGACGTGCGCGAACCGCCGGGCGATCTCCGGATCGGTTCTGCAGAAGCTGTTCGTCAGCTCCTCCGCAAGCTCGGGACGGTCGCCGTTCCCCATGATCACCGGTGCCATCGCGCCGGACCACCCGAGGTAGTTGCTGTCTAGTGATTCCAGCAGCTCGTCGATGTCGGCACGGCTGAATCCGCCGACGTAGTCGCCGTCGTCGATGTACGCCGGTGACGGAGACACGAGCACGAGCGCGGCGAACCGCCCGGGCTCCTCGTTCGCCGCGAGCACTCCGATCATCGAGCTCACCGAGTGGCCGACGAAGACGACGTCGCGGAGATCGAGCTCGCGGCAGATCTCGAGAACGTCTGCCGCGTATCCTCGCAGTGACCCGTACTTCTCCGGGTCGTACGAGGAGGCGTCGGAGCGTCCGGCTCCGACGTGGTCGAAGAGGACGATCCGATAGTCGTCCTCGAAGGCCGGGTACACGAACCGCCACATGTTCTGGTCGCATCCGAACCCATGCGCGAACAGCATCGGCTGACCGTCTGCCGGCCCCCGAACGGAGATGTTGTGCCGCGCGACCGCCCCCATCGGCGAATCCTACGCCGGGCTTCGGAGTGCCGCCCTAACCCCCGTTCTCCTCCCGCCTATCCTTCCGTCCGTGGAAGCGCTCGGGCACGGGGGCGCGTTCGGCAGGCCAGACGTTCACGGTCCATGCGCTCGTCGACCGGACCGCGTTGCGGCTGCTAAGGGACGACCCGACCCGCGGCTAGCCCGAGGGAGGTGGCGGCGGCGCGTCGGTGGGCTTGCTCTCGCCCCCCGGCTGGGCCAGGCCATCGAAGGCCTTCTCCAGCAGCTCCCGGTGCTCCTGGTCGTGGACCAGGGCCGAGCCGCTCGCCGGGCTCCCGCTCTCGAACCTCGACGCGTTCGTGAACTTCCACCGGTCCTTCACCCGGTCCCACAGCCGGGCGTCCACGAACGACCAGGCCCCCATGTTCTCGGGCTCCTCCTGGACCCACTTGATCTCCTCGAGGTTCGGATAGCTCGTGAAGATCGACTCGAGCTGCTCGAACGGGAACGGGTAGAGCTGCTCGATCCGCACGATCGCCGCGGGCGACGAGTCGGCCGAACGCTTCTCGATCAGCGGGTAGGCGATCTTGCCGGTGCACAACAGGACACGCTTGACGGCCGAACGATCCGACACGAACGGGTCGTCCAGCGCCTCGGCGAACCCGCCCGACACGAGGTCGTCCGTCGCGGACCGAGCCGCCGGATGGCGTAGCAGCGACTTCGGCGTCATCACGACCAGCGGCTTGCGCACCGAGCGCTTCATCTGCCGGCGCAGCACGTGGAAGTACTGCGCGGCGGTCGTCGGCTGGACTACCTGGATGTTGTCCTCGGCGCTCAGCGTGAGGAACCGCTCCAATCGAGCCGAGGAGTGCTCCGGCCCCTGCCCCTCGAACCCGTGCGGGAGCAGCAGCACGAGGCCGCTCTCCTGCCCCCACTTGTCCTCGCCGGCGACCAGGAACTGGTCGATCACGATCTGCGCGCCGTTGACGAAGTCGCCGAACTGCGCCTCCCAGCACACGAGCGCGTCGCCGTTCGCCACCGAGTACCCGTACTCGAAGCCCATCGCGGCGTACTCGCTGAGCAGGCTGTCGTAGATGCGCAGGCGCGCGCCGGTGTCGCCGAGGTCGTTCAGAGGCGTGTACTCCTCGCCCGTCCGGTAGTCGACGAGGACGGCGTGGCGCTGGCTGAAGGTGCCGCGCCGCGTGTCCTGTCCGGCGATCCTGACGTCGATCCCCTCCATCAACAGGGAGCCGAACGCGAGCGACTCACCCGACGCCCAGTCGATCGCGTCGTCGTTCAGCATCGACGCCCGCTTCTCGAGCATCTTCTTCAACTTGGGATGCGGCTCGAACCCCTGCGGGAAGGACGTGAGCACGCGGTGGATCAGGTCGAGCCGCTCGCGGTTCACCGCCGTGTCGGTCGGGGGCAAGACCCCCGCGGGACGAGGCGGCACCGCGCGGACCGGCTTCGGCGGCGCGCTCTCCTTCACTTCCTTCAAAGAGGTCTGCATGCGCTCGCGGAAGCTCTCGAGCGAGGCCTCGGCCTCCTCGACGCTCAGCTCGCCGCGGTTCAGCAGCGACTCCGTGTAGAGCTTCCGCACCGAGCGGCGCTCCTCGATCTTCGAGTACATGAGCGGCTGCGTGAACGCCGGCTCGTCGGCCTCGTTGTGCCCGTAGCGCCGGTAGCAGACGAGGTCGATCACGACGTCCTTCTGGAACGCGTTGCGGAAGTCGAGCGCGAGCTGCGTCGCGCGCACGCAAGCCTCCGGATCGTCCCCGTTGACGTGGATGATGGGGGCCTGGACCATCTTGGCGATGTCGGTCGCGTAGATGCTCGAACGGCCGGCCGCCGGCGTCGTCGTGAACCCGATGTTGTTGTTGACGACGACGTGGACGGTCCCGCCGGTGCGATAGCCGGGGAGCGCCGACAGGTTCAACGTCTCCGCGACGACCCCCTGCCCCGCGAACGCCGCGTCGCCGTGCAGCAGCACCGGGAGCACGCGCTCGTGCGCACCGTCTCCGATCATGTCCTGCTTCGCGCGCGCCATGCCCTCGACGACGGGATCGACGGCCTCGAGGTGTGACGGGTTCGACGCGAGGACGACGCCGATGCTCTCGCCGCTTCGCGTCGTGTAGCGGCCTGTCATGCCGAGGTGGTACTTGACGTCGCCCGATCCCTGCACGGTCTCGGGCGGGATGTTGCCCTCGAACTCGTTGAAGATCTCGTTGAGCGGCTTGCCGACGATGTTCGCCAGCACGTTGAGGCGGCCGCGGTGCGACATCCCCATCACGACCTCGACGGCACCGTGCTCGCAGCAGCCCTCGAGCAACGCGTCGAGCATCGGGATGAGGCTCTCGGCCCCCTCCAACGAGAAGCGCTTCTGCCCCGTGTACTTCGAGTGCAGGAACCGCTCGAAGGCCTCGGCCGCGTTCAGCCGTTCGAGGATGTGCTTCTTGTCCTCGACCGACAGCTCGTGGTCGACCTCGGCTTCGACGCGTTCCTGGATCCAGCGCTTCTGGTCGGGCTCGGAGATGTGCATGTACTCGATGCCGGTCGTCCGGCAGTACGCGTCGCGCAGCCGGTCGATGATCTGTCGCAAGGGCTGGCGGTCGCCGCCGGGCAGCCCGTCGGTCAAGAACCAGCGGTCGAGGTCCCACACGGTCAGCCCGTAGTAGCTGAGGTCGAGCTCGGGGTGGGCGAGGACCTCCCACCCAATGGGGTTGAGCTCCGCGAGCAGGTGGCCGCGGACCCGGTACATGTTGATGAGCTGGATGACCTTCGACTGCTTCTCGAGCTCCGCGACGCCCTCGGGCGAGCGGTCGCGGCTCCAGCGCACGGGCTTGTACGGGATCTTGAGCGAAGCGAAGATCTCGTCGTAGAAGCGATCCCCGCCGAGCAGCAGCTCGTGCACGGCGGCGAGGAACTGGCCGGACTCGGCCCCCTGGATCACGCGATGGTCGTAGGTCGACGTGACGGTCATGACCTTGCTCACGCCGATGCGCGCGAGCGAGCGCGGGTCCGCGGCCTCGTACTCGATCGGGTACCCAATGGCGCCGGTGCCGACGATGAGGCCCTGCTGCGGCATGAGCCTAGGCACGGAAAGGCGCGTCCCGACCGTTCCCGGGTTCGTCAGCGTCACGGTCGTCCCGGCGAAGTCCTCCGGCGCGAGCTCATTCGCGCGCACCTTCCGGATCACCTGCTCGTACGCGCTCCAGAAGCCGGCGAAGTCGAGCTCGTCCGCGTCCTTGATGTTCGGGACGTAGAGGATCCGGCCCCCGTCCTTGCGCTCGACGTCGACCGCGAGCCCGAAGTTCACGTGCTTGTGCTGGACGACGTGAGGCTTGCCGTCGATCTCGGCGAAGCTCGCCTTCATCGCGGGACGCGACTCGAGGGCGCGCAGGACCGCGTAGCCGATGAGATGCGTGAACGAGACCTTCCCGCCGCGTTTGCCGGCGAGGTAGCGGTTGACGATCCGCCTGTTCTCCTCGAGCAGCTTCGCCGGGATCGTGCGGACCGAGGTCGCGGTCGGGATGCCGAGCGACTGCTCCATGTTCTCGGCGATGCGGGCCGCGACCCCTCGCAGAGGTGAAGCGTCGTCGGGGATCGGCGTCGCCTCCTGGGATTGCTGCACGGGAGGGGGCGGGGGTGCTTGCTGGACTCGGGGGGGCTCCGGCCGCCTCGGCTCCTCGGCCCTCTTCGGTGCGTGCCCGGGCTCGTACCCCTCGAAGAACTCGCGCCAGGACTCGCTGACGGCCTTGGGGTTCTCCTGGTACTGGCGATACATCTCGTCGACCAGCCAGATGTTGGGGCCGAACGTCTCCTGCTCGGTTTGCCTGTCCACGACGTCCTTGTGATCGGGGTCTCTTATTGAGGAAAGAGTAACGACTCCCGGCCTATTCCCCCAAAGGCGCCCGGGGCATCCCGTACATGGAGAAGACGTCGAGATACGGCTCGGCGTCCGCACTCCACTCGAACGCGGCGATCTCGTCACGGGTTCGTCGCCCGGTGAGCGCCCGCAGCAAGTCGAAGACCGAGGGGGCCTCGGCCGTGATCTCCGGCTCGGTCTTTCCCGCGATCCATTCGCGCCCGCCGGCTCGCACGAGGAGCGACGGCAGGTCGTGCTCCTTCAGCCTGCGGCCGAGCCAGCGCACGTATCCGTCGGTCGAGAGCTCGATCGCGGCCGCGGCCCTGTCGCCGGGCCGCCCGAGTGGGAGCCGGAGGTCGTGCTCGTGCGTCACGGTGTCGCCGACGAAGAGGCTCGCGGCGGCCTTCGGGACGTACTCGAGCGCGCCGTCGATCTGCCTGCCGGCCGCGGCCCTCTCCGCGGGCAG
>DASQDO010000015.1:0-5209 GCA_035634135.1 Actinomycetota bacterium | reverse complement strand
AGACGAGCTAGAAGCCCTGCTCAGGAGCCTGATCGACGGGTCGACGACCGTCGAGGAGACGGTGGCCGAGCTCCAGCGTCTGCCCCTGAAGGACCTCGGCTTCGCACGCGTCGACACCCACCGCGAGCTCCGCCAGGGGATGCCGGAGGCGATCTACGCGGAGCACAAGACCGCGTCCCAAGTGGTGGCCATCGCCGAGGCGCTGCTGGCGGAGACGACGTCCGCGGTGATCGCTACGAGGGTCCCGGAGGAGACCGCGCACGCTCTGCTCCGGCGGTGGCCGGACGCGCTACACGACGAGGCGGCGCGCCTGGTCGTGGTGCGCTCCACGAGCGACGAGCGCGCACCGGCGGGGACCATCGCGGTCGTGAGCGGAGGGACGTCCGACCGTCCGGTCGCGCTCGAGGCGGCGCTCACCGCCGAGGCCGTCGGGATCAAGGTCGAGCGGATCGAGGACGTCGGTGTCGCGGGGCTCCACCGCGTGCTGGCCCAGGAGGAGACCCTGCGAACGAGCGACGTGGTGATCGTCGTGGCGGGGATGGAGGGAGCGCTGCCGAGCATCGTCGGCGGTCTGACGCCGGCCCCCGTGATCGCGGTCCCGACGAGCGTCGGCTACGGCGCTTCCTTCGGCGGCCTGGCGGCGCTCCTGGGGATGCTGAACTCCTGCGCCGCCGGGGTAGTCGTGACGAACATAGACAACGGCTTCGGCGCGGCCCTGGCCGCGCTGCGCCAGCTGAACCGAGGCCGGGCGTGAAGGCCCTCCACTTCGACTGCTTCTCGGGAGCGGCCGGAGACATGATCCTCGGCGCGCTCATCGACGCCGGTGCATCACGAGAAGCGGTCGAACGAGCGCTGGCGTCCCTGCCCCTGGACGGATATTCCTTCGAGGTCGGTGAGGTGACGCGAGCGTCCCTGCGCGCGACGAAGGTGGACGTGATTGTGACGGGAGCGCAAGAGCAGCGGGGGCCGCGAGAGATCGCGCAGCTCCTCGACGCGGCCCCCATGCCCGCCCCCGTGAGGGCGCGGGCGCACCACGCGTTCGACCTTCTGGCGCAAGCAGAAGCCAAGGTGCACGGCATCCCCCCCGAACGAGTCCACTTCCACGAGGTAGGCGCGGTCGACGCGATCGTCGACGTAGTCGGATGCGCGGCCGCGCTGGAGTCCCTGAAACCCGAAAGGATCACGTGCTCGCCGGTAGCCACGGGCCGCGGGACGGTCGAGGCCGCGCACGGCCCGATCCCCGTCCCGGCCCCCGCAGTGCTGGAGCTCCTGAAGGGCGTCCCGCTCGAGGAGCGCGGCACCGACGAGCTGGTGACGCCGACCGGCGCGGCGATCCTTCGAGCGGCCGTCCACGAGTTCGGGCCGATGCCGCCGATGACGGTGGCCGCGACGGGATACGGGGCCGGCACGCGCGACGCCGCGCTCCCGAACGTGGTTCGCGTCCTGGTCGGCGAGGTCTCGGCCATGTCGTCCGACGAGACCGTGCTGCAGATCGAAGCGAACCTCGACGACATGAGCCCCGAGCTCCTGCCCCATGCGATCGAGAGCCTCCTCGCCGCCGGTGCCGTCGACGCCTGGGTGACGCCGGTGCTCATGAAGAAGGGGCGGCCGGGCTACGTCCTCGCCGCGCTCGCGCCGGCAGCAGAGCGCGACCGCGTCGTCGACGTCTTCCTGCGCGAGACGACGACGTTCGGCGTGAGGATGCACGAGGCCGGCCGCGAGGTCCTCGACCGCGCCTGGGTCGAGGTCGACGTCGCCGGGCACACCGTGCGGGTCAAGACCGCGATTCGCGCCGGATCGGTCGTCACGGCGTCGCCGGAGTACGAGGACGCGCACCGCGTCGCGAAGGCGACCGGGATGCCGCTCAAGGACGTCTACGAGCGGGCGCGGGCGTCAGTGAGAGCGCAGGTGCTCTAGAACGCGCTTCTCGATGCGCGCGTCGTCAGCCCACCGCTCCTCGAGGTTCTCCGTCCCGACGTACTCGTAGAGCGCGCCCTTGAGGCGGGCGTCGTACGGCTCGTCACCGCCGCCGGAGCCCGCGTCGTACCCGAGCTGCGACAGCAGGTACCTGATCTCGCCTGCGAGCTCGCCGTCGATCGGGACGAACTCGAGGCTCTCGGGACGCGGGAACAGCAGGCTGTGTATCCGCCACAGGCGCGCGAGCTCGTCGACGGGCGTCAGGTGGTCGTCCACGCGCAGGTCCACCGCACGGTCGACGCCTCCGCCGTAGCCCCCGCCCTCGCGAGCGACGTAGAGCGCGGCCGACTGGCGCCCGCGCCGGTCCCCGCCCGCGTCGTCGCCGGCCTTCAACGCCGCGAGGAGCCGCACCGCGAGCTCGCCGCTGGTCGCGCGGAACGCGCCGGCCATCGCGTCGACCACCTCGGGCCCCGTGAGGATGTTGCCCTGACAGGCGAACCCGTCCTCGGCGACCCCACCGGCCCAGTCGAAGCACGACGAGCCCGTGAACGTCGCCGCGCGACCGGATGCGTCTACGACTCCGAGCTGCCGGTCGTCGCGGCCCTCGTCGGCCGCCGTCAGCTGGGCGACGACGCCCGCGGCGTCGGTCCCGGCAGCCAGCAGGTCGAGGCCCTCCGGCCCGTACGCGAGGTTCGCGAGCGCCTGGGTCGCGACCGCTCCGGCACCGGCGCGCACCCACGGCACGGCGGCCCCCACGGCGAGGAACTTCGACGCGACCGCGACGCCCCACTCGGGAGGTGAGACGTCGCCGTCCCATGCAGCGATCGAGAACGTCACACGAGCATTACAGCACGCCTATCCTTCCAAGATGCATAGCCGCCGGGTGACCCAGCAGATGGGCTACAAGGTCCGCAAGCAGACGTCCGAGGACGTCGAGCGGCCCGTGGTCCTGTTCGTGTGCGTACACAACGCGGGTCGCTCGCGTATGGCCGAGGCGTTCTTCAACCAGCTCGCCGGTGATCGTTACAGGGGCATGTCCGCGGGGACCGAGCCCGCCGGCGGCCCCCACCCCGAGGTGATGGAGGCGATGGCGGAGGTCCACCTCCCGCTCGAGGACACGCCGGGCACGTCGCTCACGCAGGAGATGACCGACGGCGCCCTGCTCGTCGTCGGGATGGGCTGTGACGTCGAAGAGGCGTGCCCCGCGCTGCGCGTCCCGCTCGAGGACTGGGGCCTCGACGACCCGAAGGGGAAGTCACCGGACGAGGTCGCCGAGATCCGCGACATGATCGAGATGCGGGTGCGCAACCTCGTCGCACGGCTGGACCGGGAAAAAGCCGCCGGGAGCTAGCGGACGCTCAACGCCGGACCACGTCGATCGCGCCCGACGCGCCCACGTCCTGCTTCCGTCCGCCGAACGGCGACCCGAGATACCAGACGATGCTGCCGTCCACGTGCACGGCCTCCGGGTCTTCGATCGGAAGCTCCATGGCGAACCGCAGCGACGCGCCCGGTGCGATCTCCGGCGGGGCGTCGTCGCAGTTGAGGTACGACAGCCGCGATACCGAGAACCCACTCTCGCCCCACGCCTGGTAGTAGACGGGACAAGGGTCCAGGAAGACGGGGGTCCCCGATTCGTTCGTGAGCTCGACCACGTACCTCAACGTCTCTCCGAGCACCAGCTCGTCGGGGACCTCGACGATGTCGCTGCGGAGCTTCACCTGTTGCTCGGTCAGCGCGGTGTCCTCGCGAACGACGTCCTCGGGGAGCTCCAGCGGCTCGTAGGGCACCACCGCGGGGACGGCGGGTTCGCATCCGGACAGGAGGCAGGCGACGAAGACCGCCGCCACCGGACGCGCGAACCGCCTAGGCGTGAGCGGCCTTGTCGAGGCTCTCGCCCTTCTCGACGGGGTACCAGCACGCGGCGAAGTGACGCGGGTCGACCTCGCCGAGCGGCGGCATCTGCGTCCGGCAGTTCTCGGGGATCTCACCGCCGCCGACCTCGCGGGCCTTCGGGCAGCGCGGGTGGAACGGGCATCCGGGCGGTGGGTCGATCGGTGACGGCACGTCGCCCTTGAGCACGACGCGCTGCGCGACGTTCGACCCCGCATGGCCCTTGGGGACCGCCGACAAGAGCGCCGCGGTGTATGGCATGCGCGGCCGGTGGTACAGCTCGTCGGACTGCGCGACCTCGACGCAGCGGCCGAGGTACATCACGGCGATGCGGTCGGCGATGTGCCGGACGACGCCGAGGTCGTGCGAGATGAACAGGTAGGTCAGCTTGAACTCCTGCTGGAGGTCCTCGAGGAGGTTCAGGATCTGTGCCTGGATCGAGACGTCGAGCGCGGAGACCGGCTCGTCGCAGACGATCAGCTTTGGGCGCAGCGCGAGCGCGCGTGCGACGCCGATCCTCTGACGCTGGCCCCCGGAGAACTCGTGGGGGTACCGGTTGTAGTGCTCGGGGTTCAGCCCCGTGCGCGCCATCAGGTCCTGGACCTTCTTGCGCGTCTCGCCCTCGGTCTTGTGGATCGTGTACGGCGCCCCGATGATCTGGCCGACCGTCTGCCGCGGGTTCAGCGACGCGTACGGGTCCTGGAAGATCATCTGCATCTCGCGCCGGATCGGCCGCAGGTCGCGCCTCTTCACGTGGGTGATGTCCTGCCCGTCGAAGATGACCGAGCCCGACGTCGGCTCGAGGAGCCTGAGCACGAGGCGTGCGGTCGTCGACTTGCCGCAGCCCGACTCGCCGACGAGGCCCAGCGTCTCGCCCGGGTAGATCGAGAACGTCACGTCCTCGACCGCGTGCACGCGCGCGACCTCGCGCTGCAGGATGATGCCCTTCGTTATCGGGAAGTGCTTCGTGAGGTTGCGGACCTCGACGAGCGGATCGCCCGACGTGCGCGGCATGCCGGCGGGCCTCGTCGCCTCGACCTGGCTCACACCGGCACCCCCTTCGTGCGCCGCGCCTCGCGCTCGGCCCACAGCTTCCGCTTGTTCTCGATCGTGAGGTGGCAGGCGTCGGGGTGACCGCCGCCGCGGTCGACGAGGTCGGGCCGCTCCTTGTCGCACGGCTCGAACCGGTGCGGGCAACGCGGGTGGAAGGGGCAGCCCGGCGGCACGAAGATCAGCGACGGCGGGGCACCTTCGATCGGGACGAGCCGCTCGCCCTTCTGGTCGATGCGAGGGATCGACTCGAGCAGGCCCCACGCGTACGGATGCAACGGCTTCGCGAAGACCTCTTCGCGCGAGCCCAGCTCGGAGGCGCGGCCCGCTTAAATGAACATGACCGTAT
>DASQDO010000014.1:0-7854 GCA_035634135.1 Actinomycetota bacterium | reverse complement strand
AAGCGCGTGATCGAGCAGGCGAACCTCGCGCTGCTCGAGGCGACCGAGACCGGCGCGTTCACGACCTGCGTCTACGCCACGGTCGACATCGTGACGGGCGAGGTGCGCTGGCTGAACATGGGTCACCCGGCCCCGTTCCTCCTGCATGCCCCCGACCCTGCCCGCGACGGCGGCTCTCCCGGCAACTTCGTCGAGGCAGAGGGGCCGCGCAACCGGCCGCTCGGGTGGGACGAGAACCCCGGGTTGAACCAGACGACCGCCACGCTCGCCCCCGGCGACCGCCTGATCCTGTTCACCGACGGGTTCCTCGAGGCGAAGTCTCCCGAGGGCGAGGTCTTCGGCGAGCATCGCCTCGAGGCGTCGCTCCTCGAGCTCGCCTCGCTGCCCTCGGACGACCTGGCGGGCCACGTCGTCGAAGACGTGGAGCGGTTCGCAGCCGGTCAGCTCGACGACGACCTAACGATGCTCGTGATCGAGTTCGAGGGAGCGGCGGCCCCCGGATCGGACGACCTGCCGCCGGCGACTCGGGTCGGGGCCGCCCCCGAGGCGGAGTAGACGTCAGGAGAGAGATGTCACAGCAGAAGATCGAGATCGACGTCAGGAACCAGGGCGACTACCAGGTCCTGCGGCCCGAGGGGGACCTCGACGTCTACACGGTCGGGTCGCTCCGTGACGCGATCGGGACGATGATCGAGGACGGGACCCCCCACGTCGTGGTCGACCTCGACGGCGTCCCTTTCATGGACTCCTCCGGCCTCGGCGCGCTGATGGGCGGCGTCCGGAGGCTCCGCGAGGCCGGCGGCGACCTGGCCATCGCGTGCACGCGCGAGCAGCATCTGAAGCTGTTCACGATCACGGGGTTCGGCGAGGGCGTCTCGATCGCCCCGACCGTCGAGGAAGCCGCAGCCGGCTTCCGCAGCTAGTCCTTCTTAGATTCCTCGTCGCGCGTCCGGGCACGTCTGATCGTCGCGACCACGAGCATCGCGAAGACCGCGATGAGGGCCGACGTCACCGAGACTAGGACGAGCTGCGCAGACGTCATGGGAGGCTTTCGATCGTAATGGAATTCGAGAGCACGCTCCAAGAAGTGGCGCTTACGCTCACGCGGTTCGCGGGATTCGCCGCCAACGCCCTCGTGCTCGGGACCCTTGCAGTCGTCGTGCTGGTCCTCCGTCCGACGTTCGCGTCGCTCGATCCCGAGGCGTGGTCCCGGGGCCGTACGCGGCTGGCCGAGCGGCTCGAGGGGCTCGTCCACAGCGCTCTGATCGGGGCTGCCGCGGCGGCCGCCCTCGCGCTCGTCCTCCAGACGGTGCTCACGGCCGAGCTGCTGGGCGGCGATGTGACCTCCGACTCGTTCTTCGCCGTCCTCGAGACGAGCTTCGGCCCCTGGTACGCGGCTCGGATCCCGATCGTGGCCGGGCTGCTCGTGCTCTTGACGGGCAAGGTGAGGCAGTGGGCGCTGGCGCAGCGGGGCGTCGACTCGTCGGTCGCAGGGCCTGCGTGGTGGGGGGCCTGGGCCGTCCTGGGGGTCGTGCTCCTGGCGACGAGCTCGTTCTCGGGCCACGCCGCCGTGGCGACCCCTCGGATCGTCTCGCTCGGGACCGACGTCGTCCACCTGGTGGCGGGGTCGATCTGGTTCGCCGGGATCGTGCTCTTGTCGGTGGCGCTGCCGGACAGCTGGGTGGGCAAGGACGACGCGGCGAGGCTCGAGGTGCTGAGCCCGGCCGTGAGGCACTTCTCGCACGTGGCGATCGTGGCGATAGGGATCGTGCTGGTCACGGGGATGGTCGGCTCGATCCTGCACGTCGGGCACCCCGGCGACCTCGTGGAGACCCCCTACGGCCGCACGCTGACGATCAAGATCCTGTTCTTCGGGCTCATCCTCGCCCTGGGGGCGTTCAACCACTTCGTGATCCGCAAGCGCTTCGAGACGGCGCTGGAGAAGTCGTCGTCCGCCGGCTCGGCGACGAGGACGTTCCGCAAGGCGATAGCGGCGGAGCTGGCGATAGGCCTGATCCTGATGGGCCTGACGGGCTGGCTGACGGGCCAGAGCCGGACCCGGGAGGTAGTAGTGGAGCCGAGCCGGGTAACGGCCGAACAACCGTGATGTGTAGACAATGAACGCTGTATGTGTATCCTATGGTGTATGCGTACCAACATCGACATCGACGACGACGTGCTCCGCGAGGTGCAGCGCCTGACGGGCGTGAAGACGAAACGAGCCGCCGTTGACTTCGCGCTACGGGAGGTTGTCGCCCAGCACCGCCGCCTTGGTTTGCTCGGCCTTCGGGGAAAGGTCCGGTGGGAGGGGAACCTGGACGAGAGCCGCTCCGGCCGTACGTGATCGTCGTCGACACAAGCATCTGGATCGACGTCCTCAACGATGTCGAGTCGCCGGGGGCGTCGCGCTGCGTCGAGCTGCTCCAGGGCGGCGCGCCGGTGGCTCTGACCGACGTCGTCTTCACCGAGATACTGCAGGGCCTCGGAGACGAACGAGAGGCGCGTCTGGTCGAAAATCACTTGAAGGCGTTCCCAATCCTTCGGCTCGAAGCGCTCGGTGATTTCGCTCTCGCCGCCGAGCTCTACCGCACTGCACGGCGAGCGGGGGTGACGATCCGCAAGACCCTGGACTGTTTGATCGCGGCGCCGTGTGTGCGAGACGACGTGCCGTTGCTCCACGCCGACGAGGACTTCAACCGGCTCGCTTCCTGCACGAACCTGAAGGTGCTCGGCTAGGCCAGGTTCCCCGAAACCCTCAGCAGCCAGCCACCCAGCACCCCTTCCGCCAGCGCCAGGCCCAGGCCTACGAGCACCGCCTGGCCGTCCGCTCCGATGGGCACCGCCCCGTCGCCCGTCGCCAGCACGGGCGGATCCGTGGCGCCCGTCGCCTGCCCGCCCGGCTTCCCGGGGTCGTGGTTCCCGTGGCGCCCGCCGTGCCCGGCCCCCTCGTGACCCGTCGATGCCGTCGAGTGGTCCGAGTGGCCGGACGAGCCCGAGCTCCCGGACATGCCCGGGTGGTCCGAGTGGTCCGACGAGCCCGAGCCAGAGCCCATGTCCATGTCCTCGTGGTCGTCGTGGCCCGGCCCGTCGTCGTCGTCGCCGTGGTCGTGGTGGTCCGGCTTCTTCTTGTCCGGGTCGTGGTGGTGGTCCTTCTTCTTCGCCCCGCACGGCTTGCCGTGGTGGACCATGAACTCGAAGCTCGACGCGGACTCGCCGGTCACGCCGGCGACCCCGACCGCCTTGTAGACGACCTCGTACGTCCCCGACGGCGACTTGCCGATATCGACCGTCATCTCGTTCAGGTCGACCGTGGCGGCCCCCGCGTCGATCTCCTTCCCGCACTCGTCGAGGACGTTCATCCACGACGACTGGTCCAGCGGCTGGTCGAACGTCACGGTCACCGACGTGGGCGGGTGGTCCATCATCTCGTCCTTCGCCGGGTCGCTCGACTGGTAGCTGGGCGCGGCCTGAGCGGCGGCCGACGGCAGGGACCCTGCCGAGAGCGCGCCGACTGCCAGCGCAACGAGGAGGTACCGCAGGTGTCGCATCTTCCAGGAGTACTCCGGGGCCATTGGATCGGTAACTAAAGCCTAGGTTCTCCCCTGAAATAGGCGTTCCTGCGTAGGCGACGCCGGGGGGCGTGGCCCGGAATGACTACTGGCGTACGGCCCGCGAGGACACCCGGAAAAGGGTCGGATCGGGCTATCGGAATCGGCAGCCCGGCGCCCTATCTTGAGCCCCGGTCCTAGAAAAGTTCTGCGAGTTCAGCACCCGGAGGGAAGCAGCATGTCGAGCACTCAGTTGGTGGAGCAGGATTGGCGGGCCATGGGCTCGTGCTCGAAGACGGATCCCGACCTCTGGTTCGCCGTCGGCGCCATGGAGCACAAGCAAGCGAAGCGCATCTGCCGGGAGTGCCCGGTCCAGGGCCAGTGCCTCGCCTATGCGATGGACGCCCCCGTCGACCACGGGATCTGGGGCGGCCTCACCGAGCGTGAGCGCCGGCGCTTCCGTCGTCAGGCCGGGGCCAAGGACTGGCGGGCGCTGCTCCAGTCGAACTGAGCGAGAGGCTCCTCAGGAGAGGAGCGTCAGCTCCAGCAGCACGCACTCGTCGCGCCACCGCCGGGCCGTGTCCTCCGGCAGCCCGGGGATGTTGAGGCGCTTCTCCGCCACCTTCTCGGCGACCGTGTCCCACTCGGAGCCGTGCGGCATGACCCTGACGCGAGCCGGCACCTCACCGATGCGGGCGTTCTTGCCCTTCCAGCGGAAGATCACGTCGACCTCGCGCAGGCGCTCGGCCCCCGGGATCGTCTGCTGGCGCTCGCCCGAGATCACGTAGATCTTCTGGGCCTTGTTGTCGTAGAGGAACCACACGGGCATCGTCCGGTCGTGACCGTCCCCGTCGCGCCAGCGCAGCCAGATGATCGTCGACTTCTTGAGCGACTCCTGGACGCCGGGGCCTACCGAGCCCGCCTCCACCGCGGTCTCGACGTCGCCCCAGTCGAGCGACTCGGCCACCGAGTACTCGACGCCCTCCCAAACGTTGTCGGTCGGGATCAGCGTGTACCAGGTGGCCTTGTCGAAGAACGCCTGCACGGCCTCCTCGGGCGTCGCGAAGTCGGCGTAGTGGACGAGCTGGATCTCGCCGTCGGGACGCTCGGCGAAGAACAGGACCCAGTTGCGGTAATCGGGAGTGAGATACGCCTCGCCCCAGTGGACGGTGGGCTCGGCGACCTCGAGGTTCAGGCTGATGCACTCGCCGGGGACGGCGACCTCGAAGGGGGTCCAGTACGCCTGGACGATCCGCCGGACGCTCGCCTCGCGCTCGATCCGCAGCGTGGCCTTGCCGCCCGACCCCTTCTTCAGGGCGCGCCCGGAGACGGCGCGCGCGACGACCTCTTTCGTGGTGGCGAGTCTGTCGGTGTCCAGGGCTGCCATCAGGAGAACGGTGACCCTTCCCACGCCGACCGCAGCATGAAGAACGCGGCGGGCGCGAAGGCGACCAGGCAGAGGGCGAACTCGACGTACGCGATCGGCCGCTGGTAGAGCGCGAGCTGCGGCCAGAAGTCGAACAGGATGATGCGGAGCCCGTTGAACGCGTGGTACACGACGGCCGCGATCAGCCCGACCTCGAACGGCTTGAACCACCACTGCTGGTAGAGGCTGATCGTCTCGTCGTAGAGCTCGGGGCCGAACCCGATCGCGAACGTGTCGACGATGTGGCCGAACAGGAAGGCGAGGACGAAGACGCCCGTGATCCGGTGAGCGGCCCACGACCACTGGCCGACGCCGCCGCGGTAGGCCGGGCCGTTGTCCTTCGAGCGGATCCGGAACAGGTCGGCCAGCACGACGACGGCGAACAGCGCCGACGCTGCGGTCAAGAGGAAGACGAACCCTTCGATGAGCTTCGCGGCGAGCACGACCCGATCCTACCCAACGCGCGATACGCCCCCGGCGTCGGGGGCCGGGGGCGTATCCAAGGGGCCTGTGGCTACCGGCTGATGCCGAAGATGCAAGTCCCGGGCGCCGCCGCGGCGGGGGCCGTGTAGAACACGCAGATCGACGAGTCCCACTCGCCGTTCGGCGGCAGGTAGTACTCCTGGGTCGGGCCCCCGAGCTGGTACCTGAGCCACACGTCCCCCTGGCCGCCGAACTCCTCGGGGACGTCGAGGTAGATCGCAAACGACGTCGGGTCGCCGAGGCTCTCGTAGCGGAGCGACGGGAGCGAGCTGGGATCCGTGTCGACCTCGCCGCAGAGCGAGAGATGGACGCCCAGCGTCGAGTCGACGATCGGCTGACACGTAGCGGCGTTCGCTGCCGGTGCGAACGACATGACAGACACGACCGCGAGCGCGGCCGCGGCGAAGCGGGCCTTCCTCATGACTACCTCCGTCCGTCTAGCGACAACCCCCGCGCATTCGACGAGCCCGGCCTGCTCCCCTTGCTCGTTGCCGAGGATGGCGAAGACCTGACCTCCGCCGTCAGTGCCTAGGCCCCGCCGCGCTCGGCCCGGGGGCCGGGTGTCGCCGGCTCGCCGAACAGCTGCTCCGCTATCGCCAGCAGGCCCGAGAAGTCGACGGCTTCCTGCTCGAGGTACGGCACCCGCACCCACTTGTGCCTCGGGACCCGCCGGGCCAGCTCCGCCAGGTTCTGTTCCTCGAGGTGGACGACACGCATGAACGCCTCCTCGTTCTCGAGGAGCTTCGCCAGCAGCCGGGCATCCTCGTCGCCGGCCTCGAGCTTGTGGAGCTGGCGTTGCTTGACGTCGATCCCGTCGCCGATCTTCGGGTGCACGCGGTTCACGACGAGCGCGCCGAACGGGAGCCCGGAGTCGTTGAGACGCTCGGCGAAGTAGGTCGCCTCTGCCACCGAGTCCTCCGAGGGCGACGTGACGACGACGAACGACGTCGCGTCGGACTGGAGCAGCTCGGCGACCTCGCGTGCCCGCTCCTTGAACCCGTCGTACATCCCGTCGAGGTTGGTGAAGAACTCCGCGGTGTCCTCGAGGACCTCGGTGCCGACGATGCGCTTGACGATCTTGAGGAACGTCGTCGCGGCGACGTTCGCGACGCGCATGATGCCGCCGCCGGCCTTCATGTACGGGAGCAGGAACCAGCGCAGCACGCGGCTGTCGAAGAACTCGTTCATCCGCTGCGGCGCGTCGAGGAAGTCGAGGGCGTTGCGCGTCGGCGGCGTGTCGATGACGACGACGTCGAAGCCGCCCTCGGCGTGGAGCTCGTAGAGCTTCTCCATCGCCATGTACTCCTGCGTCCCCGACAAGGTCGACGAGATGTTCCGGTAGAAGCGGTTGGCGATGATGCGCTCCGCCTGCTCGGGAGTCGGCGCGTAGCGGTTGACGACGCGGTCGAACGTCGTCTTCGTGTCGAGCATCAGCGCGTACAGCTCGCCCTTCGGCTTCACGCCGACTGCCGAGAACTTGCGCGTGCTGACCTTCGTCGGCTCGTTCGACAGCTCTTGGAGACCGAGCGACGACGCGAGCCTCCGCGCCGGGTCGATCGTGAGCACCGCCGTCCTCTTGCCTTCGAGCGCTCCCTTGAGCGCGATCGCCGCGGCAGTGGTCGTCTTGCCGACGCCGCCGGCGCCCGCGCAGACGACGACCTCCTTGTCGGCGAGGATCCCGCTGATCGGGTTCACGCGGCGGCCTCTATGACGTCGGCCAGGTTCTCTATGTCGGGGAGCGCGAGCCCGGCCGAGAACAGGAACGGGAGCTCGACGACCGGCTCGGCCACCCCGCGCCGGAGCTTCTTGAGGTGGACTCCCTGGATGCCCTGCCGCGCGGTCAGAAAGCGCGCGTACCCGATCAACGCCGCCACGTCCTCGGAGTCGAGCGTCAGGCCCGCCTCGGCCGCGATCTTCTTCAGCGCGGCCATCGGCTTCGCGCCACCGATGTCCGCGAGCGTCTGCTTCTCGTCCTTGTCGAAGAGCTCGGAGTACACCGCGTTAGCGAACACGGCCCCCGCGTCGATCCCGATCCTCGTGCGCAGAGCCTCCGCGGTCTCGAGCGTCTCGGACACCGGCATCTCCTCGGGCAGCGTCACGAGGTGGACGCGGGTCCGCTTCGGGTCGCGGAGCATCTCGACGAGCCAGTCGGACTGCCGCTTCACCGGCCCGATCCGAACCGCGTCGGCGAGGCCCATCGGCGCGGAGAGGAACGTCAGCATGTGCCCGGCGGCCGGCGCGTCGACGACGATCGTGTCGAAGTCCCCGTGCCCTCGGCTGTTGGTGCGGCCCTGCTCGAGGTACCAGATCTTGCCGAGCATCAGGATGTCTTTGAGGCCGGGGGCCGCGGCGGTGATGTAGTCGACGAAGTGCGTGCTCGTGAAGACCTTGCTGATC
>DASQDO010000013.1:0-6697 GCA_035634135.1 Actinomycetota bacterium | reverse complement strand
CGGCGGCCACGACGCTGCCGACGACGACGACGAGCAGCACCATCGGGATCGGGATGGCGATCGTCTCGGCGCGAACGAGGTCCTCTTCGATCGTCGTGGCCATCTGCCGGTAGATCTCGGCGAACCCACCCACCTCGACGTCGATGCCGTCGCCACTACGGGTGAAGTGCGGCGACAGCTCCTCCATGCGCTCCCGGATAGCGTCGTCGTCGCCTTCGACGACGCCGATCACGAGGGCCTGGTCGCCCGCGGTGCTCTTCAGCGGGGGGGCCGGGAGCGACCAGTAGGAGGCCGCCTGCTCGACGCCTTCCTGGGCCGCGAGCTCCTCGGTCAGCGCAAGCCCCTGCTCGGCGACGGCGGGATCGTCGACGTCACCGTTCTCGGCGGTGACGAGCAGGATCACGTTAGGAGTCTGGGTGTCGAACTCGCGCCTCAGGACCTCTTCGGCCCGGGTCGATTCCGCGTTCGGGTCCTCGAACCCGCCCGACGAGAGCCGCTCGGAGACGCCCCCGCCGATCGCCCCGGCGGCGACGAAGAAGATGCCGGTGGCCACGACGATCCACAACCGCCGCCTGACGACGAACTCCGCGAGCCGATCGAACACGGGAAACTCCCCTCTCGTGCCTTGCTGAACATCGTTAACCTAACGCCGATAAGCTAACGATGTAAAGGGGGTCCCGCGATCGTTGGTGAACGCCGTTAGGTCTGGACGGCGGCCAGGGTCTGCTCCAGCTGCTTCAGGTGCGCCAGGTCGTGCCCCGCTACCACCTTCAGCGAGACGTCGAAGGTCTCCGGCCCCCGTTCCGAGTGCACGCCCACCTTGTCGTCCCACTGGTCCGACGGTGTCTCCTCGGCGAGCCATACGTTCAGGCGGCGCAGGGCCGAGAACGCGGCGAGCATCTCCGGGAACGACGGATGGGGAAGGTCCGTCCACAGGTCCTGTTGGTAGCCGGGGAAGGCGGTCCCGGACTGCGCGAGCGTCATCCGCCACCGGAACGAGTAGACGACCTCGGCGTCCAGGAGGTGGGCGACGACGCCCTCCGCCGACCATTCGCCGGGCGCCGGCTCCTTTTGCAGGATCGCGACGTCGAGCTCCGCGCACAGGTCCTCGATCTTCTCGGGCGTGGACGCCAGGACGTCGAGCGCCTCCTCGTCGCCGAGCAGGTCGAGCAGCGCCTGCTGGTAGCCCTGCGGGTCCTCGACCGGGTCCGGGGCGACGATGCGTTCTTCCATTGGGGGCCTCCTAGCCGCGTCGGAAGTTCTCGAAGTAGCGGGAGGGCGTCGGGCCCCGCTGGCCCTGGTACTTGGAGCCGACCTTGCTGGTTCCGTAGGGGTGGTCGGCGGGCGAAGTCAGCTGGAAGAAGCTGATCTGGCCGATCTTCATGCCGGGGTAGATCGTGATGGGGAGGTTGGCGACGTTGCTGAGCTCGAGCGTCAGGTGGCCCTCGAAGCCCGGGTCGACGTAGCCGGCGGTCGAATGGATCAGCAGGCCGAGACGGCCGAGAGAGCTCTTTCCCTCGAGCCGGGCGACGAGGTCGTCGGGCAGCTTCACGTACTCGGCGGTGGAGCCGAGCACGAACTCGCCGGGGTGGAGGATGAAGGCCTCGTCGCCGTCGACCTCGACGAGCTCGGTGAGGTTCTCCATCGGCTGCTTCACGTCGATGTACGGGTGCCGGTGGTTGTGGAACGTCCTGAAGTAGCGGTCGACGTGGAGGTCGACCGACGAGGGCTGGACGTCGGCCTCGTCGAAGGGATCGATCCCGATGCGGCCGTCGCCGATCGCCTTGCGGATGTCTCGGTCGGACAGGATCACGGCGCGGGAGTCTACTCGCCAGTTCCGTCCGGGAACCGAGCCGCGAGCAGATCGCGCGCCTCGGCCTCGTCGTCTCGGTGCACCATCACGCGGTGCGGGAACGGGGCGAGCCCGATCGCGTGGCCGTAGTAGCCGCCGTGGCCGCTCGACCAGACGACGGACGGGATGTCCGCGGCCACGAGCGCGCTCCGGACGAGGTGCGCCTCGACCTCGGTGAGGGTCGTGTAGACGGGGACGGGGTCGGGGCCGACCCAGGACTCCAGAGCCTCGCGATCGGGTTCCGGTTGCGACGCCTCTCCCGCGCCGGGGAGCTCGTCGACGAGGTCGACGCCGCAATCGGTGCAGATCTCGAAGCCGGGCCGGTACTCGGTCCGGCAGCGCGGGCAGTACCGGTATCTGCCTTCGTTCGGGTCGATCGCCCGCCTCCCCCCTGAGCCGCGGCGCTATGATCCGTGATCGCCGCGGGTGTAGCTCAATGGTAGAGCTCTAGCTTCCCAAGCTAGTGACGAGGGTTCGATTCCCTTCACCCGCTCCACCACGCGAAAGGGCCCGGCCGAAGCCGGGCCCTCGTTCGTCACACCGTGCTAGCAGGTGACGGGCGTGCAGCCGATGGAGATCGCGTCGACAATCTCCTTGATCCTGTCCTGGAGCTCCCTGACCGCGGGGGCAACGTCCTCCCTCAAGAACTCGTAGAACCCGTCGACGAGCCCCTGGAGCTCGCCTCCGTAGGGGATGCACTGGCTCGCCGTCGGGCACAGCGGGTTCGGCTCCGGTGTCGGAGGAGCGCTAGGGACCGGCGGCAAGGTCGGGAGCGGGGGCCGCGTCGGAAGCGGGCCCGTCGTCGGGATGGGCGGCGCGGTCGGCAGCGGGCTCGGGACGAGCTGGTCCGCGTGGAGCTTCACCGCACAGTCCGGGCGCGCGTACGGCGAGCCGACGCCGAAGAGGCAGGTCTCCCTTCCGCCGCCACCGGTGGCCGGGAGCGGCGCGGTCACCGACCTGGTCGACCCGTCCGCGACGTAACGAAGAGCCACGTGGCCCCCGGTCGCGGAGCCGCCGGTGACGACCACCGACGCGCCGCCGTACTCGGTTTTCACCCACGGGATGCCCGGCGTCCCTGGGATCTGGTAGCAGACGGACGCGCTGGCGATCGCCGGGATGCGTACTTCTTCCCCGGCGGCTTCCAGCGTGAACCCGGACGACCCGACCGGGACGGTGACGCAGCTCTCCGCGTGAGCGGGGCCGGGGATTGCGATGACTGCGCCGACGGCCGCTACCGCGACCAGCTGCGCGAGCACTTTCTTCATGGAACCTCCCACTTCGTCGTTCGCCAGAATGACCTGTCGGCAGCTCGCCTAGCAGAGACCCAGCAGCTGGAGGATGGGGCCGCAGTTGACGATGACGATGTCGTTGAGGATGTCGTACACCCTCGCGATCACCTGGGCGATCGCCCGGTCGATGATGTACGGGAGGTCGCTCAGGCAGGTCCTCGGGTTGCCGCACACGTCGTCCGGGATGGGCGGGACCGTCGGGACCGGCGGAGCCGTCGGGAGCGGGGGCCGCGGCGGGACCGGCGGTGCCGTCGGGACCGGCGGGGGCGAGACCGGGGGCAGGGTCGGGACCGGGTCGTTGTCCGGCGAGATCTTGAAGGCGCAGTCGTCTCGCGCCGGGAAGCCGACGCCCACCAGGCAGGTCTCGCCGTTGCCGCCCGAGCCGGGGAGCGGGACCTCGATCTCTTCCGACGAGCCGTCCGCCGTGTACCTGAGGCTGACGGACCCGTCACTGCCGGAGCTCCCGGTGATGAGGACGGAGAAGCCGCCGCCGGGCTCGGTCTCGACCCACGGGATCCCCGTGGTGCTCGGGACGTCGTAGCAGACCGCGACGCCGGAGACGGACGGGACGCGGACCTCGCGGCCGGCCCCCTCGATCGTTATGCCGGTCGTGCTGAGCGGTACCGGCGTACAAGACTGTGCCTGCGCTGCGCTCGGCAGCACCGTCAGGCCCGCGACTGCCGCAGCAGCCACCGCCAGCCCGAGGACGCGCTTGGACGACCTCAACTACCCCACCTCCTGATTGTTGCCCGCCACTTGACCCGCACGTCTTCGACGCGGTTGCTTGGTCTCCTCCTAGCGGGCGTCGCCGGCGGCGAGGAGGTGCGGCCCCGCGTCGCAGAGGTCGAACAGCACGCAGTCGGTGCAGCGCGGCATGCGGGCCTTGCAGATCGTGCGGCCGTGGGTGATCAGCTGGACGTGTAGCTCGTAGCGGAGCTCGGGCGGGACGGTCTTCTTCAGCAGCGCGTGGGCCTTGTCGGCAGACGCGGCCTGAGGGATCCAGCCGAGGCGGGCCGTCACCCGATGCACGTGGGTGTCGATCGGGAACGCCTGGCGGCCCATCGAGAAAACGAGCACGCAGGCCGCGGTCTTCGGGCCGACGCCCGGCAGCGAGCAGAGGTAGTCCTCGACCTCGTCGTCGTCGAGGGCGGCGAGCCGCGCCAGCGACAGGTCGCCTTCACGCGCCTCGATCTCGCGCAGGATCGACTGGATGCGCGGCGCCTTCTGGTCCGCGAGCCCGCCGGAGCGGATCGCGTCCGCGACGTCCTTCGCCGGCGCGTCGACGACCTCGCGCCACGCCGGGAAGCGTTCCTTGAGCCCCGCGAACGCGCGCGCGGTGTTCACGTCCGACGTGTGTTGCGAGAGCACGGTCATCACGAGCTCGTCGAGCGGGTCCAGCCGCGGCTTCGGTGTGAACGGACCCTGTTGCTTCAGGAGCCGCCGGTGGACGGCCCGGATGCGGCGGCGGTCGGGCCGAGGCTCCAGCTACGGCACCCGGGCGATCGAGGCGAACTTCGTGTACTGGTTCATGAACGCGAGGCGCACCGTGCCCGTCGGGCCGTTGCGGTGCTTCGCGACGATGAGCTCGGCCTCGCCGCGCGCCTCCGAGTTCGGGTCGTACACCTCGTCCCGGTACAGGAACATCACGATGTCGGCGTCCTGCTCGATCGCGCCCGACTCGCGCAGGTCGCCGAGCATCGGCCGCTTGTCGCTGCGCGAGTCGACCATCCGGTTCAGCTGCGACGCGCACACGACCGGGACCTGCAGCTCCTTCGCGAGGATCTTCAGAGACCGCGAGATCTCGGATACCTCCTGCTGGCGGTTCTCCGAGCGCCGAGGCCCCTGCATCAGCTGGAGGTAGTCGATGATGATCATGCCGAGCCCGTGCCGGGCCTTGAGGCGCCGGCACTTCGCGCGCATCTCCATCAGCGTGATGTTCGCCGAGTCGTCGATGACGATCGGGGCCTCGGCGAGACGGCCGAGCGCGGCGGACAGCCTCGTCCAGTCCTGCTCCTGGAGCGATCCCTTGCGGATGCGCTGCGAGTCGACCTTGCCCTCGGACGCGAGGAAGCGCTGGACCATCTCCTGGCGACCCATCTCGAGGCTGAAGATCACGACGGGCTTCTGCTGGCGCACCGCGGCGTTCAGCGCGAAGTCGCCCATCAGCGCGGACTTACCCATCGAGGGCCGGGCCGCGACGATGACGAGGTTCGAGGCCTGGAAGCCGGTGGTCCAGTCGTCGAGGTCGGGGAAGCCCGACGCGATGCCGGTGACGCTCTCGCCCCGTTCGCACAGCGCCTCGATGTTCTCCATGCCCTCGATCAGCAGGTCCCTGATCGGGTGGACGGTGTCACGCAGGCGGCGGTCGGCGACCTGGTAGATGACCTCTTCGGCCTGGTCGGTCGCGGCGGCGACGTCTTCGGGGATCGAGAAACCGATCTCCTGGACCTCGACGCCCGCGGAGATCAGCCGGCGGAGCTGGGCGTGCTCCTCGACGATCCGCGCGTAGTGGGCCGCGCTCGACGCCGTCGGATACGCCTCGAGGAGGCCGTGGATGTAGGGCTTGCCGCCGATCTGCTCGAGGGAGCCCCGCCGCTTGAGCTCGTCGGCGACCGTGATGGCGTCGGCGGCCTCGCCCCGCCCGTAGAGGTCGAGGATCGTCTGGTAGATCTCGCCGTGGGCGGGCTTGTAGAAGTCGTCGGGCTTGAGGGACTCGACGACGTTGGCGATCGCCTCCTTCGACTCGAGCATGGCGCCGAGGACCGATTGCTCCGCGTCGATGTTGTGCGGCGGGATCCGGTTGGGCCGGGGCCGGTCGAGCGTCGATATGCCGTTGCCTGGTGCGCGCTGCGCCAAGGTCCCTCCTGGCCGTTTGGTCGGTGCATCCCGTCGGTGGGGCGAACGGGTGTTCGATTATCCGCGAGGGTTGCTGGGATTTCGCGGATTGGGCCGGGGAAGTGCCGGGCGCCGCGAGGACCCGGGAGAAAGCTAGCGGCCGTGGCCTGTGGAACGTAAGTCGGCTGTGGAAGGCGTGGAGAACGAGGGGAGCTCAAGCCCGCCTCGCAACCCCGGGCCCACAACCTGTGGAAGCGCGAAAAAGAAAGGGGGGCCCGAAGGCCCCCCGAGACCTCTGCGCCCGCTACTCCTCGAGGAAGACGAGGCAGCCGCCGGGGTTGTTCGCGGGGCTCCCCCGGAAGAACAGACACGTGCTCGAGCCCGACGTGCCACCCACCGGGACGCTGACGGTCTCGGTGTCTCCCACACCGTCGACCGAGTACGTCACGCTGACGGTGACGGTGGACGGCGGAGACGACACCCCCGAGTCCAGGAAGACGGCAAAGTGCCGGTTCAAGGCCAGCGAGCAGCAGTTGTAGTCCTCCTGCCGAACCGCCGGAGTCCCGGTGACCTCGGGGGACGGGACCGTGACGCACACCTCGACGAAGACGCCGGGGGTGGTGGCGACCGGCTCGCCTGCCACGCCGACGGTGACCGCAGGACGGTTCACCGGCTGACACGTGGTCGTGGACGCCATGGCTCTGCCTGGTACCAGCGCTGC
>DASQDO010000012.1:0-6366 GCA_035634135.1 Actinomycetota bacterium | reverse complement strand
CGGACGGCCGCACGCGCGGCCCCCGTCCCCGCGGCCGGATCGAGCGGTGCCCGCAGGTCCAGCCCCTGCCCCGCGGCCATCGCCTCGATCGCCAGCACGTGCTCGGTGTTCGTCAGGATCGAGCCCGCCTTGCGGGCCGAGGTCGCGCCCATGCTGACGTGGTCCTCCTGCCCGGCCGACGACGGGATCGAGTCGGCGGATGCCGGGAAGCACGCCGAGCGGCTCTCCGACACCAGCGACGCCGCGGTGTACTGGGCGATCATGAACCCCGACGACCGGCCCGGCTCCCGCGTGAGGAACGGCGGGAGCCCGTTGCTCAGCCGCGGGTCGACGAGGCGTGCGATCCGCCGTTCGGAGATCGTGGCGAAGCCCGCCACGCACAGCGCGAGGTGGTCGAGCGCCAGCCCCAGCGCCTCGCCGTGGAAGTTCCCGCCCGACACCAGCGCCCCTTCCTCGACCATCACCGTCGGGTTGTCGATCGCGGACCCGAGCTCGGCCTCGAGGGTCTCGGCCACGTAACGCATCGCGTCGCGGTAGGCACCGTGGACCTGCGGCATGCAGCGCAGCGAGTACGCGTCCTGCACGAGGTGGTCCGAGTCCCGGTGCGACGCGACGATCGGGCTCCCGTCGAGGAGCCGGCGCAGGTTCGCGGCGGAGACCTGCGCGCCGGGGTGCTTGCGCAGCGCGACTAGGGCGGGCCGGAAGGCGGTGTCGGTCCCGAGGCACGCCTCGAGCGACATCGCGCCGGCGACGTCCGCCGCGCGCGCGACGCTCTGCGCACGGTCGAGGGCGAGGATGCCGAGCGCGAGCATCATCTCGGTCCCGTTCACGAGGGCGAGGCCTTCCTTGTAGGAGAGGCTCAGCGGCTCGATCCCCGCGCGGCGCAACGCCTCGGCTCCGGAGACCACCTCGCCGCCGACCTCGGCGAACCCCTCGCCGATCAGCGGCAGCGCGAGATGAGCGAGCGGGGCGAGGTCGCCGGACGCACCGAGGGACCCCTGCGACGGCACGACCGGATGGACCCCCGCGTTCAGCAGCGCGGCGAGCCGCTCGACGATCTCGAAGCGGACGCCCGAGACACCGAACGCGAACGTCCGCGCCCGCAGCAGCAGCATCGCCCGTACGGCCTCCCGCGCCAGCGGCTCGCCGACCGCCGTCGCGTGGGAGCGCACGATGTCGCGCTGGAGCTCGAGCGCGAGCCCGGTGTCGATACGCACGTTGGCGAGGTCGCCGATCCCGGTCGAGATCCCGTAGACGGTCTCGCCGGACGCGACCGCGTCGTCGACCACGGCGCGGGCCGGCGCCATCGCGTCGGCGACGCCGCGGTCGATCTCGACCCCTTCTCCGCGCGCGACGGCGACTACGTCGGCGAAGCTCAGCGGCCTCCCAATGTGTACGGTCACGGGCGGCAGCCTAAAGCTCGGTCGGGGGGTTCGACGATGACGACGAAGGCGATCACGGGCGCGCTCGTCCTCACCGAGGACGGGTTCACCGGCGACGTCGCCGTCGTGGTCGAGGGAGACACGATCGCCGACGTCGTCGGACGCGACTCCGTCGAGGCCGTCGACTGGGGAGACGTAGCGATCGTCCCCGGCACCGTGAACGCGCACGGCCATGCGTTCCAGAACCTCCTCAAGGGATGGGCCGACGACCGGACGTTCGACTCGTGGCGCGACGACGTCCTGTATCCCTTCTCGGAGGACCTCGACGCCGGCGACGTCTACACCGGCGCGCTGTTCGCCTTCACCGAGGCGTTGCGCGCCGGCGTCACGACGACGGTCGACTTCTTCTACCTGCACGACGACGGCAACGACAACGCGGAGCAGGTGATCCGGGCCGCGCGCGACGCCGGCATCGGGCTCGTGCTCGCCCGGGCCCTGTACGACGCCGACGCACCGACGAAGGCCCCCGCCCGCTACCGCGAGAAGACCGGCGACTCCGTGGATCGCTGCCGGGCTCTTGCGACTGCACACGCGGGAGACCCGATGGTCTCGGTCCAGCCGGCGCCGCACTCGTTGCACGCCGCTTCGCCGGAGACGATCGCGGCGGCCCTCGAGCTGGCGGAAGAGCTCGACGTCCCCTGCCACCTCCACCTCGCCGAGGCCCGCTACGAGCGCGACCAGGTCCGGGAGCGCTACGGGACGACGCCGGTACGGCTGCTCGCACGGGAAGGGCTCCTCGGCCCCCGGCTCGTCACGATCCACACCGTTTGGGCGGACGACGAGGAGCTGGACCTGCTCGCGGAAGCGGGGGCCGCGGTCGTCCACTGCCCGGGCGCGAACGCGTGCCTGGGCGACGGCATAGCGCGCCTGCCGGAGATGCTCTCGCGCGGGATACGCGTCGCCCTCGGTCCCGACGGGGGCTGCGCGAACAACCGGCAGAGCGTGTTCGAAGAGATGCGCCAGGCGACGCTGATGGCGAAGGCCCGGCTGACCGACGGTTCCGCGGTGAGCGCCGAGACCGCGTTCGCGCTCGGCACCGCCGGGGGAGCGGACGCCCTCGGCCTTCCGGTCGGCGCGATAGCGCCCGGGCGGCGTGCAGACCTCGTCGCCCTCGACCTAGGCGACCCTTCCTTGTGGCCGGTCGCGACGCTGCGCAAGCAGATCGTGAGCTCGATCCAGCAGACGGCCGTCGACAAGGTGATGGCCGGGGGCCGCGTCGTCGTCGACGGGGGCCGCCCGGTGACGGTTGACGAGAAGGCTCTGCGGCGTGAGGTAAACGCGATCTCGGCCCGCTGGAGCGGTCGCTAGTCGCGGGCGAGGGCCTCCATCGGGACGTGCACGCCGCGCTCGCTCGCTACCTCGACGGCGCGTGAGTAGCCCGCGTCGACGTGCCGCACGACGCCCATGCCCGGGTCGGTGTCGAGGACCCGCTCGAGCCGCTCGGCCGCGTCGTCGGTCCCGTCGGCCACGACGACCATGCCCGCGTGGATCGAGTAACCGATGCCCACACCGCCGCCGTGGTGGACCGACACCCAGTGCGCGCCGGCCGCGGTGTTCAGCAGCGCGTTGAGGATCGGCCAGTCGGCGATCGCGTCGGAGCCGTCGATCATCCCCTCGGTCTCGCGGTACGGGGACGCGACGGACCCGGCGTCGAGGTGGTCGCGTCCGATGACGATCGGCGCCGACACACGTCCGGAGCGGACGAGCTCGTTGAACGCGAGGCCCGCCTTCGCCCGTTCGCCGTAGCCGAGCCAGCAGATGCGCGCGGGGAGGCCCTGGAAGGCGACGCGCTCCGACGCCATCCGGATCCAACGGTGGAGCCTGTCGTCGTCCGGGAAGAGGTCGAGGATCGCCTCGTCGGTCACGGCGATGTCGGCGGGATCGCCCGAGAGCGCGGCCCACCGGAACGGCCCCTTGCCCTCGCAGAACAGCGGACGCACGTAGGCCTCGACGAAGCCGGGGATCTCGAAGGCGCGCTCCACGCCCGCGGTGCGGGCCTGGTTGCGGATGTTGTTGCCGTACTCGACGCAGATCGCGCCACGCTCCTGGAATCCGAGCCAAGCCTCGACGTGCGCGGCCACGGCCTCGAGCGAGCGCTTCACGTACGTGTCGGGGTCGGTGCGCCTAAGCCGCGTCGCCTCGTCGAGCGGGAGCCCTGCCGGGACGTAGCCGTCGAGGAGATCGTGCGCCGACGTCTGGTCGGTGACGACGTCGGGCGCGAACCCGGCTTCGAGCAGGGCGGGCAGCACCTCCGCGGCGTTGCCGAGCCGCGCGATCGACTCCGGCCGCCGCTCGTCCCGGGCCGCCTCGGCCCACGCCTTCGCCTCGTCGACGTCGTCCGTCGAGCGGTCGACGTAGCGGGTCTTCAGCCGGCGCTCGATGCGGGCCGGGTCCACCTCCACGCAGAGCGCGACGCCCTCGTTCATCGTGACGGCGAGCGGCTGGGCCCCGCCCATGCCCCCGAGCCCCGCGGTGAGGACGATCCGTCCGGCCAGGCTGCCGCCGAAGTTCCGGGCCGCGAGCTCGGCCAGCGTCTCGTAGGTCCCCTGCAGGATCCCCTGGGTCCCGATGTAGATCCACGACCCGGCCGTCATCTGGCCGTACATCGTGAGACCCATCGCTTCCAGCCGGTGGAACTCGTCCCACGTCGCCCAGGCGGGCACGAGCATGGAGTTCGAGATCAGCACCCGCGGCGCCCGGGCGTGCGTGCGGAAGACCGCGACGGGCTTGCCGGACTGGACGAGCAGCGTCTCGTCGTCGCCGAGCCGCCTCAGCTCCCGGACGATGGCGTCGAACGCCTCGACGCTGCGGGCGGCCCGGCCCGACCCCCCGTAGACGACGAGGTCCTCGGGACGCTCGGCCACCTCGGGGTCGAGGTTGTTGGCGAGCATGCGGAGGGCGGCTTCCTGCGGCCACCCCTTGCAGCTGATGTGGGGGCCGCGCGGAGCGGGCGTCCCCGGCCTGATCGGGTCCGGCTGTTCGGGCATGGCCTTCCTTATACTGCGCTCCGTGCCAGACGACCCCACTCCCACCCCCGCGCCCGCCGGCGACATCGAGTCCGTCCCCGAGGTCCCCGCCCAGTCCGAGCTCGCCAAGCCGCGGCCCAAGGGCGAGCCCGAGGCCGTCGTCGCCCTGCGGGAGATGATCGAGACCAAGCTGGGGTCTCTCGGCGGCTACCTCGTCGACAACCACGGCAGCTACGTCGTGGGCATGCAGAGCGCCCGGACTTTCGTCGTGCCGACCTGGCTCGAGAACGGCATGACCGTCGTCCGGGTGTTCGCGATCACGAACCTCGACGTGCCGGTAACGGCCGAGCTGACCCGCTGGCTCCTCCAGAGGAACCTCGAGTTCGTGTTCGGGGCGTTCGCACTGGACGTCGACAACGGCGCGGTCTGGTTCAACCACAACCTGCTCGGCGGATACGCGGCCCCCGAGGAGCTCGAGGCCACGATCGGCGCCGTGATCGAGACCGCCGACCGCTTCGACGACGAGATCAAGTCGCAGTTCGGGGGCCGGCTCTACGTCGAGGCCGAGGGCCAGACGATCGCCCCGCCGGCCGCCCCGGGTTACCTGTGAGCGACGACCAGATCCGCCCCGGCGACAAGCCGCACGAGTTGCTGCTGTTCGACCACGGCTTCGTGAGGCTCGACGACGCGATGGCGAGCGACCTGTCGGTCGTGAACTCGGCGAGGGTCAGCTTCGCGGTCAGGCGCGAGGAGATGGACGACCGCGACAAGGGCCTGATCAAGTTCCTGATGCGCGAGCGCCACGGCACGCCCTTCGAGCACAACTCGTTCCGCTTCCACATAAGGACGCCGATCTTCGTAGCGCGTGAATGGTTCAGGCACCGGGTGGGTTCCTTCAACGAGGAGTCGGGCCGGTACCACAAGCTCTCCGACGACTTCTACGTCCCGGCCCCCGAGGCGGTGCGCACCCAGGTCGGCAAGCCCGGGTCGTACTCGTTCGAGTCCGTCGACGAGCCGCTCGCCGACGAGACCATCGACACCTTCAAGCGCATCTACAAGGACCTGTTCGCCGAGTACGAGGGCATGATCCAGAAAGGCGTCGCGAAGGAGCTAGCCCGCGCGATCCTGCCGTTCGGGATCTACACGCAGTTCTACTGGACGCTGAACGCCCGCTCGCTGATGAACTTCCTGTCGCTGCGCAACGCCGCGGCGGCCCAGTACGAGATCCGCGTCTACGCCGACGCGGTCGAGCGCCTCTTCGCCGAGAGGATGCCGATCACGCACGAGTGCTTCGTGGAGTTCGGCCGGCGCGCTCCGTGAACCTGGCTCTGCCGTTCAAGCTGGGCATCGACCCGCTCGAGTGGGGGATCACCCCGACCATCGACATCGGCGCCCTCAGCGTCTCCCCCCACGGGATCGGCATCGCGATCGGCTATCTCGTGGGGGCCCAGCTGATGGTGCGCCGGGCCCGCAGGTTCGACGGTCCTCCCGAGAACGACATCTGGAACGCGCTGTTCTACGCGCTCATCGGCGCGATCGTCGGGGCCCGGCTCGGCTACGTCCTCGGCCATTTCAGCGAGGTCACCGACGGCGGCGACGACCTCCTCGGGGTCTTCAAGATCTACGAGGGCGGGATCTCGCTACTCGGCGGGATAACGGGGGCCGTGCTGGCCGCTCTCCCGTACGCGATCCGCAAGAAGATGGGCTTCTGGCGCTCGACCGACCTCGCCGTCCCCGGGCTCGCGCTCGGGATCGTCATCGGACGCATCGGCGACCTCGTGATCGGCGACCACCTCGGCGACCCGACGACGTTCGCGCTCGGGTGGAGGTGCACCGGCGAGACCGGGGGAGTCGAACCCGCGTCGGCCGCGACGTACGAGCGCCTGGCCGAGTCGTCGCCTCCGTCGCTCGGGTGCTTCGACGTCGTCCTGCACCAGACCGCGCTCTACGACTTCTTC
>DASQDO010000011.1:0-1709 GCA_035634135.1 Actinomycetota bacterium | reverse complement strand
CGCTCGTGGCGAACGTCGCGCACGCCCGGCTCCTCGTGCTGCTCACGAACGCGCGCGGCCTCCACACCGCCGACCCGCGCCGCAACCCCGACGCCCCCGTGATCGACGAGGTCGAGCGCATCACGCCCGAGCTCGAGCGCGCCGCGGGGGGCCGCGGCTCGAACCTCGCCAGCGGGGGCATGACCTCGAAGATCGCCGCGGCATGGGTCGCGACGTTCTCGGGCGTCGCCGTCGTAGTCGCCGACGCCACCGAGCCCGACGTGCTCGGCCGGATCGCCCGCGGCGAACCCCTCGGCACCTACTTCCACCCGCGTCCGGCGCGGGCGACCGCGAAGCGTCTGTGGATCGCGTTCGCGCGGCCTCCGACCGGCACGGTGACGGTCGACGCGGGCGCCCGCAAGGCGCTCGTGGAGGACAAGCGCAGCCTCCTCCCCGCAGGAGTCACGTCGGTCTCGGGCGAGTTTTCGGCCGGTGACGCCGTCGACGTCGGCGACACGTCGGGGGCGGTGTTCGCACGCGGGTTGGTACGCTTCTCCGCCGCGGAGCTCGACGCCGCCCGCGGCCGTCCCACTGCCGAGTTCGAAGGGCGCGAGGTCATACACCGAGATCAGCTCGTCGTGTTGGAGGACTGACCGGTGAGCGTCCGCGCCATCTGCGAAGCCTCGGCGGCCGCGGCCCCCGCCGTCGCGGCGCTCCCCGGCAGAGTCAAGGACGCGGCCCTCCACGCGATGGCCGACGCTCTGCTCGCCTCCGAAGCCGACCTGGTCGCGGCGAACGGGGTCGATGTCGCCAACGCCCGCGCGGAAGGGACGTCGTCGACGCTCGTCGACCGGCTCACTCTGACTTCGAGCCGGCTCGAGTCGATGGCCGAGGGACTGCGCTCGGTCGCGGCTCAGCCCGACCCCGTCGGGGAGATAGTCGCGGGGTGGACCCGGCCCAACGGTCTGTTGATCGAACAGGTCCGCGTGCCGCTCGGTGTGGTCGCCGTGATCTACGAGGCGCGCCCCAACGTCACCGCGGACGTGTCGGGGCTCTGTCTGAAGTCCGGCAACGCGTGCGTGCTGCGCGGCTCGTCGATCGCGTTGCGCTCGAACCAGGCGATCGTCGACGTGCTGCGCGCGGCGGTGTCGTCGGCCGGAGTCCCGCAGGACGCGATCCAGCTCGTCCCCGACACCACCCGCGAGGGCGCCACTGAGCTGATGCAGGCGAAGGGCCTCGTCGACCTGCTCGTGCCGCGCGGGGGCCGTGCGCTGATCGAGAGCATCGAACAGAACGCCACCGTCCCGTACATCGTCGACGGCGACGGCAACTGCCACGTGTACGTCGACCGCGCCGCCGACTCGTCGATGGCGCGCGAGATCGTCCTCAACGCGAAGACCCAACGACCGAGCGTCTGCAACGCGGCCGAGACGCTGCTCGTCCACGCGGAGCTCGCGAAGGAGTGGCTCCCGGAGACCCTCAACGCGCTGCGCGAGCGCGGCGTCGACGTGCGCGGCGACGACGAGGTGCGCGCGCTGTGGCCCGACGCGGCCGAGGCGACCGAGGATGACTGGGGCACCGAGTACCTCGACTACAAGATCGCGGTCCGGGTCGTCGGCTCTCTCGACGAGGCGATCGCGCACGTGAACCGGTGGGGCACCTCGAACGCCGAGGCGATCGTGACCGAGGACCTCGCCGCGGCCCGCAGGTTCACGGCCGAGGTCGACTCG
>DASQDO010000010.1:0-3864 GCA_035634135.1 Actinomycetota bacterium | reverse complement strand
CTTGTTGGACGACTTGCGAAACGCGGTCATGGTAGATGCCTCCGAAAATCCGGTCCTCTGTCTGCGGCGCCGCCGACCGCTTCGCACGTTGCGTCGCTGGTCCCGCGGCCCGCGGTCACTCTCTCTCTGCTCGGTCACTGTGTCACTGCCGTCGCGCGGGGCCTCGCGTCTGTACACTCGGGCCCGTTGCGTTCCACTCGACACGTCAACCGCGAGCTGCCTCGCGGCCGGTGGGCGGGTCGTGAAGCCGTCTCCTTTCGCGCCCGTCTGGCGCGCCGGCGCCTGGTGATCCTGGAGCCCGATGGCCGGCCGCGCGGAACACGCGTTCCTCGCTCGTCACCACCGGGCCGCTGGCGGCCTGCCGCCTTACGGCGACCGACCGGGCGTCGCACCGCGACCGTTCCGCTCACGCGGGGGCCGCGTCGTGCCAGTGCTTGCATCGGCGGCGGGCGATGCCGACTTGATCGCCCTTTCCCATTCGTCCCCCGTTCACAACGCCCGTTTGCACGGGTCGCGCGGACGGCAGCGTGGACGGACGCAGCACCGACACGGGGAGAGGAGGACCGATAAGCAGCGCGTGACGTGCCGGGCACCGGGGTTGCGCCGCGGGGACTTCCGTCCACGGGACGACCACGGCACACGGAGGCATTCACGAGCATCCTTTCGGCAGCGCCCTCGATCCGTCTCGCGCGGGCCGCGGGCGCGTCCGTTGCCGGACGCGCGCCGTCGCCGCGTGAGCGGGACCGGGCGCTTTGCGCATCGCCGGGCTTCGATCGTGCGATCGCTCGCACGGGCGTCTCCGACGAGCCGGGCCACGCGCTTCTCGCGTCGCGGCCCGGGCGCCGCCTTGCGGCGGCTTCGCCCTTTCGGGGATCCTCATCCGCCGGCCCGCTTACCAAGCGGGCCGGACGTGGTTGATGTACGATTCAGACCGGAGGCAGGCAAATCGGGCGGAATGGTGGAATGCGGGAAACGCGGAGCTGGGGATTCCCGAGAAATCGTGCAGAGGCTCCGATAACGTGAAGCGCGCCCACAAGCCGGTCGGGACGTCGTCACATCGACGAAGGGTTCAGTCCTCGACGTCCAGCCCGACGTCGAGCGCCGGCGCCGAGTGGGTGATCGCCCCCACGGCGATGCGCTCCACGCCCGTCGCGGCGATCGACCGGACCGTTTCGAGCGTCACCCCACCTGACGCCTCGAGCTCCACCTGGCCCTTGCGCCCCGCCCCGTTGCGGAGCTGGACGGCGGACTCCATCGCGGGGCAGTCCATGTTGTCGAGCAGGATCACGTGGACGCCGTCGACCTTCAGCACCTCGCGCAACTGCTCGATGCCGTCTACTTCGATCTCGACGAGGCGTGTCGGGTCTTCGGAGCGGCACTGGTTGACGACGTTGGCGAGGTAGCCCGCGAGTTCCCGCAGGGGGACGTGCGCGAGGTGGTTGTCCTTCACGAGCAGGCCGTCGTAGAGCCCGACGCGGTGGTTGAACCCCCCGCCGCAGCGGACGGCGTACTTGTCGAGCAGCCGGTGGCCGGGGAGGGTCTTGCGCGTGTCGTAGATCTTCGCGCCCGTGCCGGCCACGCGCCGGGCGAAGCGGTGCGTGTGGGTGGCGACGCCGGACATGTGCTGGAGGAAGTTCAGCGCGACGCGCTCCGCCGACAGCAGCGAGCGCATCGGACCGCGCACGCGCAGCAGCGGCGTGCGCTTCGCGTCGCTGAAGCGCCCCTCGATGATCTCCATGTGGAACCCGGGGATCATCTCGACGCGCAGCCGCTCGTCGTACGCCCGGCAGACCATCTCGACCACCGGCAACCCGCAGACGACGCCGACCTCCTTCTGCACGAACGTGCCGACGCCGACGTGGTCCTCGCGCACCATGAGCCGGCTCGTGACGTCGTCGGTGGCGAGGTCCTCGCGCTTGGCGAGCTGGATCAGGTCCTTGAGCTGCTCGTAGGTGGGGAAGGGGTACATGGGACTGCTCTCCAGACCCATTCTACGCACGGCGCGAAGTGTGGGTCAGGGCCGTGATCCCCCCGGCGGCGCGGGCGTCCCGCCCGCGTTCTTCTTCTTGCTGGACCACGCGGGCGAGATGCCCGGGCCACGGCGGGGAGACTAGCGGGCCGCCTTGCGGCCGCCCCGCTTGGGGGTCTTGGGCTGCCAGATCTTGCGCTGCTCGCCGTCTCCGTCTCCGTCGCTGCCGTCGCCGGCGGGCATCGGGGCGAACTGGGTGCCGCTCTTGATGGTCGGGGCGCCCTTCATCTCGTTGAGCTTGTCGCGCAGCTGCGCGGCACGTTCGAATTCGAGGTTCCGGGCGGCCTCGAGCATCTCCTCTTCCAGGAGCTTGACGATCTCGGTCTGGTCGAGCGACTCGTCGTTGGCGTGGATCGCGTCCTGCACCGTCTTGCGCGCCTTCATCTCCGACTCGATGCTCGTGCGGATCGCCTTCTTCACCGTCTGCGGCGTGATGCCCTGCTCGGCGTTGTACTTCAGCTGCAACACGCGACGCCGCTCCGTCTCCTCCATCGCTTTCTGCATGGCGGGCGTGACCGTGTCGGCGTACAGGATCACCTTCGCGTTCACGTTGCGCGCGGCCCGGCCGATCGTCTGGATGAGCGACGTCTCGCTGCGCAGGAAACCCGCCTTGTCGGCGTCGAGGATCGCGACCATCGACACCTCCGGCAGGTCCAGTCCCTCGCGCAGCAGGTTGATGCCGACGAGCACGTCAAACTCGCCCTTGCGGAGGTCGCTGAGGATCTCCACCCGCTCCAGCGTCTGGATCTCGCTGTGCAGGTAGCGCCCGCGGATGCCGGCCTCCTGGATGTAGGCCGAGAGGTCCTCGGCGAGGCGTTTCGTCAGGGCCGTTACGAGCACGCGCTCGCCGCGTTCCACGCGTTCCTTGATCGCGCCGAGCAGGTGCGGCACCTGGCCCTGGGCGGGGTGGACGATGATCTCCGGGTCGACGAGCCCCGTCGGGCGGATCACCTGCTCGACGACCTCGCCGCCCGTCTTCTCCAGCTCGATCTTGCCCGGCGTGGCCGAGACGAACACGACCTGCCGCCACATCTCCTCGAACTCCTCGTACTTCAGCGGCCGGTTGTCCATCGCGCTCGGCAGGCGGAAGCCGTGGTCGACGAGCACCGTCTTGCGCATCCGGTCGCCGTTGTACATCGCCTTGATCTGCGGGAGCGTCACGTGGCTCTCGTCGATCACGAGCAGGAAGTCCTTCGGGAAGTAGTCGATCAGCGTGTACGGCTTCTCGCCGGGCTGGCGGCCGTCGAGGTGGCGGCTGTAGTTCTCGATGCCGGAGCAGTAGCCGACCTCCAGGATCATCTCCAGGTCGTACTTCGTCCGCGCGATGAGCCGCTGCGCCTCGAGCAGCTTGCCCTCGCCGCGGAGCTTCATCACCTGGAGGTCCAGCTCCTCCCGGATGCTCTGCACCGCGCCCGCCACCCGGTCCTCCGGCATCACGTAGTGGACGGCCGGGTAGATGAACACCTGGTCGTGGCTGGCGAGCAGCTCGCCGGTCAGCGGGTTGATCGCGTCGATGCTCGTGATCTCGTCCCCGAAGAACTCGATGCGGTAGGCGAACTCGTCGTACGACGGGTGCAGCTCGACCACGTCGCCGCGGACGCGGAACGTCGCGCGCTTGAAGTCGATGTCGTTGCGGGCGTACTGCAGGTCGAGCAGCTTGCGCAGCATCTCGTCCCGGTCGGTGGCGACGTCCTTGCGGATCGGCACGACGCTGTTCTTGTACGACTCGGGCGAGCCTAAGCCGAAGATGCAGCTCACCGACGCCACCAGCAGCACGTCCCGGCGGCTCACCAGGTTGCTGGTGGCGGCCAGCCGCAGGCGGTCGAGGTCGTCGT
>DASQDO010000009.1:0-2290 GCA_035634135.1 Actinomycetota bacterium | reverse complement strand
TGTGCGGGGGATGGTTACGGACGCGAGCGGGCTCCTCGAGGCCCGCCTGGCTGGAGCCGGCTTCGAGCGGGTCGCCGGCGCCGACGAGGTCGGCCGGGGCGCCCTCGCCGGGCCCCTGATGGCGGCGGCCGTGATCCTTCCGCCCGGGACCTGCATCGAGGGCCTGCGGGACTCCAAGATGTGCACCGCGCTCCAGCGCGAGCGCCTCGCCGGGCGGATCAAGGAGGTCGCGATCTCCTACTGCGTCGTGCGGGTCAGCCCCGAGAAGATCGACCGCACCGGCCTCCAACGGTGCAACCTCGAGGCTTTGCGGCGTGCGCTCAAGGGCCTCGGCGAGGAGCCCGACTACGTGCTGCTCGACGCGTTCCGGCTGCGGCGCGCGGCGTGGCCGACGCTGGGCGTGAAGAAGGCCGACGCCGTCTCGACCAACGTCGCCGCGGCGTCGATCCTGGCGAAGGTCGAGCGTGACCGGGCCATGAAGCGCTACCACCGCCGCCACCCCGAGTACGGGTTTGCGACGAATGTCGGTTACGGGACACGCGAGCACTGGCGCGCGCTCCAGCAATACGGGCCGTGCACCATCCACCGCCGGTCGTTCTACGGGGTCGAGGGATTCGTCGACGCCGATGGCGTCTTTCGGCCGCATCTGGCGCGAGACTTGGACGACGACGGCTACGACGACCAGCACAGACAGGAGACGGGATGAGCGTCGAGGACCTCGAGAAGTACGAGGCCGAGATGGAGTTGCAGCTCTACAAGGAGTACCGGGACGTCCTCCCGATGTTCAAGTTCGTCGTCGAGACCGAACGGCGCTTCTATCTGGCGAACGGCGTCAACGTCGACACGCGCCACGTCGGCGCGAAGGTGTGGTTCGAGGTCGAGCTCACCGACGCGTGGGTCTGGGACATGCACCGCCCGGCCCGCTTCGTCTCCCACGTCAAGGTCGTGACGTTCCGCGACCTGAACGTAGAGGAGCTGGCGCAGCTCGCGGAGCGCGACATCATCCCGGACCCGCCCGGGATGGCCCACTAGCGCGCTTTTCGTCACACCCCCTTCTTAGGTTGAGCGCATGCATGCGCGCTCGATGCTCGGCCGCCGCGGCGAGGACGCCGCCTGCGATCTCTATCGCCGCCTGGGCTACCGCGTCGTCGAACGGAACTACCGCGCGGGCAGGGGCGAGGTCGACGTCGTAGCGCGGCGCGGCGACACGGTCGTGTTCTGCGAGGTCAAGACGCGGCGGAGCGACGAGTGGGGGGTCCCGGCCGAGGCCGTCGACCGGGGCAAGCAGGCGCGTCTGCGGAAGCTCGCCGCGGCGTGGCTGGCCGAGCGCCGCCCCGGCTACGTCGACGTCCGGTTCGACGTCGTCTCGGTTATCGTGCGCGGCGATCGAGCCGACGTAACGCACGTCGCCGACGCCTTCTAGGAGCCGCCGTGACCGAATACGAGTCGCTGACGTGGGACCTCGCGGATCACGTCGCGACGGTGACGCTGAACCGCCCCGAGAAGAAGAACGCGATGTCGTGGACGATGTTCGAGGAGATCCGCGCGGTGTTCGACCGGGCCTCGGCCGACGACGACGTGCGCTGCCTCGTCGTGACCGGCGCGGGGGGTGCGTTCTGCTCGGGCGCGGACCTCTCCGACCCCGCGAACCTCGTCGACTCCGTCTTCGCCTTCAAGGAGCGCATGCGCACGATCCACGCGATCGCGTCCGCGGTCGTCGACTGCACCGTCCCGACGATCGCGAAGGTCACGGGCATCGCCGCCGGGGCCGGGTGCAACCTCGCTTTCTGCTGCGACCTGGTCGTCGCCACGCGCGACGCCGCTTTCGCCGAGCTGTTCGTCAAGCGGGGGCTCGTCGTCGACTTCGGCGGCTCCTGGGCGCTGAGCCGGCTGCTGCCGCTGAATCGTGCGAAGGAGCTGGCGCTGCTCGGCGACACGCTCTCCGCGGAGGAAGCCGAACGGTGGGGCCTCGTGAACCGGCTCTGCGAGGGGGCCGAGGTCGACCAGGTCGTGAAGGACCTCGCCGCCCGCCTCGTGTCCCTGCCCCCCCGGACGGTCTCGATGATCAAGGAGAACCTCAACCGTGCCGGCCACCGCTCGCTGGACGAGAACCTGGACGCCGAGTCCCTGACGCAATCCCTCGCCTTCGGGAGCGAGGACACCCGCGAGGCGCTGATGGCCTTCGTCGAGAAGAGGGAGCCGCGCTTCCAGGGCCGTTAGGTCCTTTACTTCCATCGCCGCCCCGGGTTGAGTGAGCCCACGGTTCCCGGGTGGGGGGTGGACATGACCA
>DASQDO010000008.1:0-1512 GCA_035634135.1 Actinomycetota bacterium | reverse complement strand
ATGCCGTAGATGTAGGTGAGCGCGATCTCCAGCCGCTTCTCGCGGGGGAGGTTCACACCGGCGATACGAGCCAACTTATCCCTGCCTTTGCTTGTGCCGAGGGTTCGTGCAGATGACCAGGACGCGTCCGTGCCGCTTGATCACGCGGCAGCGGTCGCACATGGGCTTGACGGACGGACGCACTTTCATGAGAGATGGGCTGCGGCACGCCGAAGGCCGGCGGCGCCGCGACCGGTGAATCGTACCAGAAGGCCGCTTCCGCCCAAGGCTACGCGGGCTCCCGAACCGCAGCCGCGGTGAGGATCCGCGGGCCGTCCTCGAGCACCGCGACGGTGTGCTCGAAGTGGGCCGCGAGCGAGTCGTCGCGGGTCGAGATCGACCACCCGTCGCGGGCCACGAAGACCTCCTCCGAGCCCGCGGTGATCATGGGCTCGATCGCGATCGTCGTCCCGGGCTCGAGCACCGGGCCGTCGCTCGGCTCGCCGTGGTTCGGCACCTGGGGCTCCTCGTGCATCGACCGCCCGACGCCATGTCCGACGAGCGAGCGGACGACGGAGAAGCCCGCCGCCTCCGTGGCCTGCTGTACCGCAGCGGAGATCGCCCCCACCCGATTCCCCGGCCGCGCCGCCTCGATCCCGGCGTCGAGGGCCGCCTGGCACACCTCTAGCAGCCGGTGCGCCTCCGGGTCGGCCGTCCCGACGGGGAACGTGAAGGCCGAGTCCGCCACGAACCCGTCGAGCGTCACGCCGACGTCGATCGAGATCACGTCGCCCTCCTCGAGCCGGTAGGGCCCGGGGATGCCGTGCACCACCATCGAGTTCGGCGAAGCGCAGATTGACGCCGGGAAGCCCCGGTAGCCCTTGAAGGTCGGGACGCCGCCGTGCGCGCGGATCAGCTCCTCCGCGATCTCGTCCAGCTCGCGCGTCGTCACGCCCGGCGCGATCGCGTCCCCCGCAGCGGCGAGGGCCTCGGCGACCACGCGTCCGGAGCGCGCCATCGCCTCGATCTCCTCCGGCGACTTCCTGATGATCATCGCGCGGCGGCGGTCGCGAGCACGTCCTGCACCTCGGCGAAGACCTCGTCCACGGTGCCGTCGGCGTGGATGCCGACGAGAATCCCCTTCGTCCTGTAGTACGCGACGAGCTCCTCCGGGACGCGCTGTCTCTCGAGCCGCGTCCGGATCGTCTCCTCGTTGTCGTCGCTTCGTCCGCGGCCGAGAAGCCGCTCGCGCGCCATCTCCTCCGGGAGCTGGAACTCGAGCACGAGCGCGAGCGCGCGGTCGAGCTCCCCGAGCATGTCGTCGAGCGCCCTCGCCTGCACGAACGTGCGCGGGAATCCGTCGAGCACGAAGCCGTTTCCCGTGTCGTCGTCGTGCAGGCGCTGGCGGATCAGCTCGATCATCAGGTCGTCGGGGACGAGATGCCCGCTCGCGAGGATCGGCCGCACCCGCTCGCCGAGCTCGCTCTCGTCCTCGACGGCGGCCCGGAGCATGTCTCCCGTCGCGACGTGCGG
>DASQDO010000007.1:0-1695 GCA_035634135.1 Actinomycetota bacterium | reverse complement strand
GCACGGCGCCTTCCAACCCCTTGTCCGCGAGGTCGATCACGTACGGCATCGTCGCGTTCGTCAGCGCGTACGTCGACGTGTGCGGCACCGCGCCCGGCATGTTCCCGACGCAGTAGTGGACGACGTCGTGCACGACGTACGTCGGGTCCGAGTGCGTCGTCATGTGCGAGGTCTCGAAGCACCCGCCCTGGTCGATCGAGATGTCGACGATGACGGCGCCGGGCTTCATCTCGCGTACGACGTCCTCGCTGACGATCTTCGGCGCGACCGCCCCCGGGACGAGCACGGCACCGATGACGAGGTCGGCCTGCGTCACGGTCTCCTCGACCGCGAGCCGGTTCGACGCGAGCGTGAGGATCTTGCCCTGGTGGATGCGGTCGACCTCGCGGAGCTTGTTGATGTTCTTGTCGAGGATCACGACCTCGGCCTCCATGCCCTGCGCGATCCAAGCCGCGTTCGCGCCGGACATCCCGGCCCCGATCACCACGACGCGGCCCGGCCGGACACCGGAGACACCGCCGAGCAGGACCCCGCGGCCCCCGTGCTCCCGCTGGAGCGATATCGCACCGACCTGAGGCGCCATACGGCCCGCCACCTCGCTCATCGGCGCTAGCAACGGCAGCGAGCGGTCGGGAAGCTCGACGGTCTCGTAGGCGACGCCGGTCGTGCCGGAGTCGATCAGAGCCCGGGTCACCGGCTCGCTCGCGGCGAGGTGGAGGTATGTGAACAGGAGCAACCCGTCGTGCAGCCGGTGGAACTCCTCCGGCACCGGCTCCTTGACCTTGAGGATCATCTCGGCCTCGGCGAACGTCGCGTCCGCGTCGGGCAGGATCTGGGCGCCGGCGCGCTCGAACTCGTCGTTGGTGATGCTGGAGCCTCGGCCCGCGTCGTGCTCGATGAAGACCTCGTGCCCGCCGACCACGAGCTCGCGCACGCCGGCGGGAGTGATCGCGACGCGGTACTCGTTGTCCTTCAGCTCGCGCGGGATCCCGACTCTCATGACCCGAACCTTACCCTCCTCGGTCGAACGGGCCGGGTTCACCTACCTAGCTTTGTGACCGCCTTCTCGACTACGCTTCTCCGATGAGACGGCTGGTGGGGAGCCTCGTCTGCGTGCTGCTGCTCATGGGCGGCGCGACGGTCTCGAGCGCCCAGACGCCGGGGCCGTGCCGGTGGGTCACCGATTCGACCACCGTCAGGGACGCGGTTCTCTTCGGCGTCGCCGCCCCCGAGTCCACGAACGTGTTCGCGGTGGGCGCCCGGGCGACCGCGCAGGATCGCGCAGTGACGCTCGTGCGCCATTGGGACGGCTCGGCGTGGGAGACCCAGCCGAGCCCGAACGTCAACCGCCAGTCGAACTTCCTCAACGACGTCGCCGTCGCTCCGGACGGGACCGCCTGGGCCGTCGGCGAGCGCAGCCGCCTCAAGTCGAAGACGGTCGTGCAGCGCTACGACGGTACGACCTGGCGGATGCACCAAAGCCTGAACCCCAGCGAGGACCTGAACGCGCTCCACGGCGTCGACGTCGCTCCGTCGGGTGACGTCTACGCCGCCGGTGCCCGATGGAACGCCAAGCGGAGATACCGGACGATGGTCCACCGATACGACGGCAAGGCCTGGACGATGGCCGCGAAGAAGTTCCCCGGCATCTTCTGGGACCTCGACGTCGTCGCGGAGGACGACGTCTGGGCGGTG
>DASQDO010000006.1:0-6758 GCA_035634135.1 Actinomycetota bacterium | reverse complement strand
TCAGGTCGTCGCGGAAGCCATGGCCGCCGGCCTCCCCGTCGTCGCGTCGGCCGTCGGCGGCGTCCCCTGGATGATCGAGGACGGAGTCAATGGGTACCTCTTCTCGCCGCGCGACGTCGACGCGCTGGCCGAGCGCATCGTCGGGGTCCTGAGCGGCGACTCGACCGATCTCGCGGCGAAGGCTCGCGCGGAGGCACGGAGATTTGCCCCCGCGCACGTGGCCGCCGAGACAGTCGATCTCTACCGTGCCTTGGTGGGCGTCCGCCGATGAGCGCAACCCGCGTCGTCGTCATGAACGCAAGCCTCAACGTAGGTGGCGCGGAGCGGACCCTGGCCGACTTGGCGCGCCGACTCGATCGGCGAAGGTTCGAGGTGACTGTCGTCTGTCTGTACGAAGCCGGCCCGGTCGGGGAGGCGCTGCGCTCGGAAGGTGTCACCGTGGTGGACCGCGTCCTGCGCCACAAGGCCGACGTCCGCGGGTTCCTCCGGCTCGTCTCGCTGCTCCGGCGGCTCGCTCCCCACGTCCTCTATTACAACAACCAGCCCCTGACGCAGCTGTGGGGGTGGACGGCGGCCGTCTTGGCCCGTGTCCGGGCAACGGTCACCGTGTTCCACTTCGCCTCGCGCCGGGAGAAGGCAGGACGCGGGGTCTTGCTGAACCGGATGCTGGGCCGGCGCGTGGACGCATGCGTCGCTCTATCCCAGGCGCACAAGGCGTACGTGTCCGCCACGGAGCGGGTTCCCGAACGAAAGATCGTGGTCATCCCGAACGGGATCGACGTGGGTGCGTTCTCGGCGGCGAGGGACGCTCGGGACGAGGTGCGGAGCGACCTCGGCATCGCGCCGGACCGAACCGTCGTGTCGATCGTCGCCCAGCTGCGTCCCGAGAAGAACCATTCAATGTTCTTGCGAGCAGCGCGCGAGGTGCTCGAATGGGGCGCGCGCGTCACGTTCCTCGTCGTCGGTGACGGCGTGGAGAGACCGCGTCTGGAACGGCTGGCTCGCGAGCTCGGCATCGAACGCGACGTGCGCTTCCTGGGTACGCGCTCCGACGTCCCGGCAGTGATGGCTGCGTCGGACGTCGGCGTTCTGTGCTCGTTCGGCGAGGCTTTCCCGCTCTCGGTCCTGGAGTTCATGGCCGCCGGGCGCCCCGTGGTCTCCACCGAAGTCGGCTCGGTCGACGAGATCGTCTTGCCGGGTGAGACCGGCTTCCTCGTCCCGCGCGACGACGCGGCCGCCCTTGCTGTCAAGCTCGAGCGGCTGATCACGGACGACGGAGAGAGAAAGAGGCTGGGCGACGCCGCGAAGCGGCGCGTCGAGGAGCACTTCACCGTCGAGAGGATGGTCGAGCGGACGGAGGCACTGCTGGAGGACGTCACCGGGCGGAGCGGAGCGGGAGCAACGGGGCGGCAGACCGTGATCGTCGTCGGGCCGCGCCTCCGCTTGTGGGGCGGCGTCAACACACACGTCAGAACGCTCCTGTCCGGTGGCCTGAACGAAGCCTTCGACCTCGTCCATCTGGAGGTGGGGTTCTACGAAGAGTCGGCGTCCCGAGCGAAGCGGCTGATCGACGGGTTGCGGAAGATCGCGCAGCTGCGGAAGCTCGTCGCCCGCCGGCCCGGGGCGGTCGTCCACCTGAATCCGTCGATGGACACGCGGAGCTTGATCCGGGATCTCCCGATGGTCCACGTCGCCTCTCGGAGGGGGGCTCGCGTGGTGGTCCAGTTCCATGGAGGGCTCATGGACCGCCCGAAGCCGATGCGCTACGGGTGGGTCCGGCGCGCCGTCCTGCGGACGCTGGAGCGGGCGAGCCTCGTCGTGGTCCTCTCGCGGCTCCAGGCGCGAAGCATCTCGTCGACGCTCGGCGCGTCCGAGCGGATGAAGATCCAACAGGTGCCGCTGTTCCTCGACCTGCAACCGTTCGAAGCGCGCCGGCGTGAAAGGCCCGAACGGGATCTTCCGCGGTCGTTCGTCTTCGTCGGACGTCTCGTGCAGGAGAAGGGCGTGCACGAGCTCGTCGCGGCGGTAGCAGCCCTGCGGAGCGACGGTCTCGACGTGGTCGCCGACATCGCGGGTGCGGGACCGGACGAGAGCGAGATGAGGCGGCGCTGCGACGCTCTGGGAGTGGGGGGGGCCGTGACGTGGCACGGGTATCTCGGGACCGAGTCGAAGCTCGACCTTCTGGCCCGCTCGGACGTTTTCGTGCTCGCGTCGTCGTGGCTGGAGGGGCTTCCGAACGCATTGCTCGAAGCGATGGCGATGGGCCTTCCGGTCATCGTGAGCGACGTGGGCGCAATGGCCGAGGTGGTCGAAGACGGCGTCAACGGGTTCCTCGTTCCCGCAGGTGACGCGGGCGCCCTCGCCGACAAGATGGCGTACCTCGTCCGGCACGGCTCCGAGGCAGCCGCGATGGGCCGCCGGAACAGCGCCATCGCCACCGCGCGGTTCGGGCTCGACAGCCAGGTCACGACGTGGGGCGATATATACACGAGGGTGTCGCGGCGGAGTGCGCAGTGAGTCGCGTGAAGTGCTCCGTGCGCGTCGCCGGGAACGCCCAGCACGTGTACCAGGTCGTCACCGGGTTCGCCATGTTGGGAGAGCGACGTGAGGTCGACGCGAGCTTCGACGTCGTTCCCGCGACCGAGGCCCCGGTCTCGTCGTTCAACGTCCTCACTGCGACGATCGACGGCCGCCGCGTCGCGTACGACATGCTCGACGGCTATCGCAACATTCCGAGGCCCGAGATGGAGCGTCTTCTCTCGGAGGTGGACTGTTACTTCAAGCGAAGCTTCAGCGAGCGCCACAACGCCGAGCTCCAGCAGGGGGACCGCATCCACCCCTTCGGCCTTAGCTACGTGGTCACGTGCAGAGCGTCGGTGTTCCGCACGATGCGCTCGCGCGATCCGCTGCGTCAGAAGGCGAGCCGAGCCGCGAAGGCAATCATGGGAAGGAGTGCGTACCCTCGCGTCCGAGTGTTCGAGGCCCCTCCACAGGTGCGCGACGACCCGAAGGTCGTGTTCATGACGCGGGTCTACGACCCGTCGGGTGAGCCCGGCGAGGATCCGCAGGCCTTGCTGCACGGGAACGCCGGGCCCGAGCGCGAGCAGATCAACGAGATGAGGGCCGGCTGCGTCCGGGCGCTCCGCGAGGCTTTCGGGCCGTCGTTCTCGGGAGGTCTCGCTCCCACCGCGTACGGCACGGCCCGCTACCCCGACTGCGTCAGCGATGCGGCCGCGCTCCCGCGAACCCAATACCTCCGGGCGGCCAAGAAAGCCGACGTAGGGATCGCCACGATGGGCCTGCACGAGTCCAATCAGTGGAAGCTCGCCGAGTACGTCGCCGCCAGCAGAGCAATCGTCAGCGAACGCCTGCGGTATCAGGTGCCGGGGTTCTCACAGCCACAGAACTACCTCGAGTTCGAGACCCCGGAGGAATGCGTCGAACGCACTGCGGACCTGCTCGGCTCCCGCGATCGTCGTCTCGCGATGATGCGTGAGAACGCTCGTCATTACGAGGCGTACGTTCGCCCGGACAGCGCAGTCGCGCGCACGATCGAGGTCGTGCGCGCGCTCTAGACGCGAGTCCGGGCCGGCACGCCGGTAACGACGGCCCCCGCGGGGACGTCCTTCGTCACCACCGCCCCGGCTCCGACGGTCGCGCCTTCCCCGATGGTCAGGCCGGGAAGGATGACGGCTCCGCTCCCGATGGCCGCGCGCCGTCCGACGTGGGTCTCTTCGAGCATCCAGTCGTCGTCGCCCGCGATCTCGCCGGCGGCGTTCGTCGCACGCGGCGCTCTGTCGTTCGTGAAGACGACGCCGTGCCCGACGAAGACCTCGTCGCCGATGTGCACGCCCGTGCAGAGGAAGGTGTGACTCTGGATCTTGCAGCGACGTCCGATCGTCACGCCGCGCTGGACCTCGACGAACGGACCGACGAAGGTCTCGTCCCCGATCGTGCAGCCGTAGAGGTTGACGAACCCCGCGAGACGGACGCCGTCACCGAAGTCGACGTCGTTGATCAGCGAGAACGGGGCGTCGTGCGGGCCGGCCATCGCGCGCAGCATAGGCCACGCGTCGGTAAGGTGACCCGATGACCGGCGACCATTTCATCCCCCCTGTGAGGCTCGACAACGGCGACGTCTGGGATGCGCTCGCACCGCGGATCGAGGACCTCGTGCGGCGCGGCGGGTTCGTGCTCGGCCCCGAGCTCGAGGAGTTCGAGGCCGCCGCCGCCGAGGCGTTCGGGTGCCGCTGGGCCGTCGGGGTCTCGTCGGGCACGTCGGCGCTGTGGATGGCGCTGCGCGCACTCGATCTCCCGCCGGGGGCGCGCGTCGCGCTGCCTGCGAACACGTTCTTCGCCACCTGCGAGGCGGTGCTCGTCGCCGGGATGACGCCGGTGATCGTCGACAACGACGAGGACTACCTGATCGACCTCGACGGTCTCGAAGGGGCAGACGTCGACGCCGTCATCCCCGTCCACCTCTACGGCCTGCCGGTCGACATGGCGCGCGTGGAAGAGCTCGCGCGCCGCAACGGGTGGCGGGTGTTGGAGGACTGCTCGCAGTCGCACGGCGCGACGTCAGGGGGCCGGGTCACCGGCTCGATCGGCGACGCCGGCGCGTTCAGCGCGTACCCGACGAAGAACCTCGGTGCCTGGGGCGACGCGGGGTTCGCGACCGGCTCCGACGAGTCCGTCGGCGCGACGATCCGCTCGCTGCGTCACCACGGGCAGCGCGACGCGAACGTCCACTCGGAGGTCGGGAGCCCCGAGCGGCTCGACAACCTGCAGGCCCTCGTGCTCACCGAGAAGCTGCGACGGCTCCCCGCCGAGATCGAGGCGCGCCGCCGGGTCGCGGGCTGGTACCGGGACGCGCTCGAAGGGCTCGACCTGGCGCTTCCCGGCGACCGCGGCGACCGGACGCACGTGTACCACCAGTTCGTGATCCGGGTGCCGCGGCGCGACGAGGTGCGCGAGCAGCTGCGCGACCTCGGGGTCGGCAGCGGCGTCCACTACCCGGCCCCCGTCCACCTGCAGCCGGCGGTCGCGGAGCTCTGCGCCATCGCGCAGCGGCCCGAGCGGGCCGAAGCCTGGGCGGGAGAGCTGTTGAGCCTCCCGTTCTTCCCGTCGCTGGCCGAGGGCGAGGTCGAGCGCGTGGCGGAGGCCCTGCGGAAGGTGCTCTAGAGAGTCACGACGTTGCCGCCGGTGATCCCGGCGAGCGCGTTGCGCGTGTCGAGCACGAGCCGTGACCGGTCGGAGATGTCCTGCCAGTCGTACGTCGAGTGGTTCGTGATCGCGACGACGATGTCGGACTCGCGCAGGGCCGCGGAGTCGAGCGTCCGCACCGGGATCACCTCGCCGGCCACCCGCACCTCTTCTACGTAGGGGTCGTGGAACGAGACGTTCGCGCCGGCCTTGCGAAGCCGCGCGAGGATCTCGAGCGCCGGCGACTCGCGCACGTCACCGACGTCGGGCTTGTATGCGACCCCAAGCAGAAGGATGCGAGACGCCTTCAGGCTCTTGCCCTCGTCGTTGAGCGCGTCGGTGATCCGCTGGACGACGTAGGCGGGCATGCGCGCGTTGATCTCGCGCGCCAGCTCGACGAAGTGCGCGGTGCCCCCCATCTGCCGGACGCGCCACGACAGGTAGGCGGGGTCGACCGGGATGCAGTGTCCGCCCCAGCCCGGCCCAGGGTAGAAGGGATGGAAGCCGAAGGGCTTCGTCGAGGCCGCGTCGATGACCTCCCAGATGCTGATGCCGAGGTCGTGACAGACGATCGCCATCTCGTTCGCCAGCGCGATGTTGATGTGCCGGTAGGTGTTCTCGAGGAGCTTCGCCATCTCGGCCGTCATCGGGCTCGACACGGTCACGACGCGGTCGACGAGCTTGCCGTAGAACGCCTCCATCAACGCGGTGCTGGTCTCGTCGACGCCGCCGACGATCTTCGGCACGTTCTTCAGGCCGTACTCGGGGTTGCCGGGGTCGATCCGCTCGGGCGAGAACCCGAGGTGGAAGTCCCCGCCGGCGATGAGACCCCCCTTCTCGAGGATGGGTCGCAGGAACTCCTCGGTGGTGCCGGGGTAGGTCGTGCTCTCGAGGACGACGAGCGCGCCCGGCTTCATCTGCTCGGCGATCAGGTTCCCGGCCGACTCGATGTACGACATGTCGGGCAGCTCGTCGCGCAGGGGCGTGGGGACGCAGATCACGAAGACGTCGGAGCCCTGCAGGTCCTCGGGCAGCGCGGTGGGCCGGAACGCCCCGCGTTCGACCGCCGCCCGCAACTCGTCGTCCGATACGTCGGTGACGGGGGACGTGCCGTCGCGCAGCGCCGCGACCCGGTCCGCCGACGTGTCGAAGCCCAGCACCTCGAAGCCCGCGTCGGCGGCGGCGAGCGCGAGCGGGAGCCCGACGTAGCCGAGGCCGATGATCGCGACCCGGGCATCGGCCTCGTGGATCCTCTCGGTCAGCTCCATGGCGGCAGGCTACCAACGAAGAACGCCCCCACCGAGGTAGGGGCGTCCGGGATCGTGGAGACGCTACGTGTTGACGACCTTGGCCTTGACCCTTCTCCGGGCCATCGTCGCGGTGCCGGTGCCGCCCGGGTAGAAGCACGAGTCAGGGTCCTCGGCCGGGCCGCCGGGGAAGAGCCCCGCGCACGCGGCCTGGCTGCGGCACACGCCGGCGCAGGTCGTGACGTCGTTCGCGTCCGAGCAGCAGCACGGGAGCTGGTCGCTCCCGGCGATGCAGCAGTTGATGCCGAT
>DASQDO010000005.1:0-1911 GCA_035634135.1 Actinomycetota bacterium | reverse complement strand
GCCAGCCTCGCCGCTTCGATCGTCGCGTGCGAACGCGCCAGCGGGAACGACACACCCTGGTACGACCCGATCGGCCGGCCGAACGCGTGCCTGTCGTTCGCGTACGCGACCGCGCCGTCGAGGGCCGCGCGCGCGACGCCGAGAGCGCCCCCCGACACGAGCACGCGCCCGACGTTAAGCGTCTGCATCACCTTCTTGAACGCGCCCCTCTCGCCGCCGAGGCACGCTTCGGCAGGAACGACGACGTCGTCCAACACGACCTCCGCTATCTCCGACGAGAGGTTGCCCATCTTCGACAGCCGGTTGATCACAACCCCGGTGGCCGGGAGGTCGACCACGAACAAAGCCATGCCCTCGATCCCCGCATCGGGATCGGTGTACGCGACGACGATCATGAAGTCGGCTATCGGCGCGTTCGTGATGAACGTCTTGCGCCCGTTGATCACCCAGCCGTCCCCGCTGCGCACGGCGCGCGTGCGGATCGCCCGCACGTCGGAGCCGGCGTCGGGCTCGGTCAGAGCGAACGCGCTCACCTTCTCGCCCGTCAGCGCACCCCGCAGGTAGCGCTCCTGCTGCTCCTCGGTCCCGAACGCGTGGATCGGATACGTGCCGAGGTGCGACGACACCGACAGAGCGGCCCCCAGACCGGAGCACACGTAGCCGATCTCCTCGCGCAGGATCGTCTCGGCCAGGCAGCTCGCGGCCGCACCCCCGACGGACTCCGGATACCGGATCCCGAGGAATCCGGCGCGGCCCGCGGCCCTGAACAGGTCGCGCGGCGTGCGTTCGGTCCTCTCCGCTTCCTCGACCCTCGGCGCGATCTCCCGCCGGGCGAACTCGCGTGCCGACTCGCGGAACGCGACGAGCTCGTCCGGCAGGTCGAAGTTCACCGGCGCAGGATAGAAGATGGGCCCATGGAGGAGCTCGTCTACGCCGACCGGTCGGACCGCGGCAATCTGCGGTTCACGGGGCCTCAGCGCGCATGGTTCCTGCACCAGATCATGACGCAGGCGTTCGAGGACATGGCTCCCGGCGACGCCCGCGACGCCGCCATGATCACCGCGCACGGCCGCATGCTCGGGTACCTCGAGGTCGCGGCGACGGACGACGCGCTCCTCGCGCACTTCGAGCCGAGCCTCCTCGCGACCCTCCCCCACGAGATAAGGCGCTACGTGTTCGCCACGCGGGTCGAGATCGAGGACGTCTCCGCGGACATGGGGCTCGTGCTGCTCGCGGGCGAAGGATGGGAGAGCGCGGCGGCCCGCGTCGAAGGCGCGATCGTCCATCCGACTTCGTCGCTCGGCATCCCCGCCGCATACCTCTGGGTGACGGACACCGCGGCCGCGCTCGCGGCCCTGAAGGAGAACGCACGGGAAGCGACCGAGGACGAGCTCGAAGCCGTCCGGGTCGCGCACGGCGTCCCGCGCTGGGGCTACGAGATGGACTTGAAGACGATCCCGCAGGAAGCCGGTATCGAGGCGCGGGCCGTCCACTTCGACAAGGGCTGCTACCTCGGCCAGGAGGCGATGGCGAAGATCCACTTCAGGGGCAAGGTCAACCGCCGCGTAGTGCTGATCCAGTCCGAGAACCGGCTGGAGCGGGGGGCCGAGGTCGTCCTCGACGGCGCCACGGTCGGGAAGGTCACGAGCGTCGCGGGCTCACGCGGGCTCGCGCTCGTCAAGCACACCGTCGGCCCCGACGCGCAGGTGTCGGTCGGCGAGTCCCCGGCCCGGGTGGTGAGCTGACGAGGTGGCCCACCACTACGAAGGCGACGACCTCGTCGTCCGCAAGATCGGCGTGGGCTCGATGGGCAACAACGTCTACGTGCTCGAGTGTCCAGAGACGCACGACGCGTACATCGTCGACGGCTGCTTCGAGCCTGAGACGATCCTCGCCGGCGCGAGCGGCGCG
>DASQDO010000004.1:0-2766 GCA_035634135.1 Actinomycetota bacterium | reverse complement strand
ACACGTTCCTGCCCTCGCACCGTTCGATCAAGAAGCGCGAGGGCAAGTACGCGAACGTGCTGATCATCGCGGCGACGAACCGAGCCGACACGCTCGACCCCGCGCTGCTCCGGCCGGGCCGGTTCGACCGGATCCTGCACTTCGACCTCCCGTCCCGGGCGGGACGCCGCGAGCTCGTCGACTACTTCCTCGAGCGCCGCAAGCACGACCCCGAGCTCGACCGCGAGGACCTGCGCGAGGAGTTCGCGTCGATGACGCTCGGCTACAGCCCCGCGATGCTCGAGCACGTGCTCGACGAGGCCCTGGTGTGGGCGCTGCGTGACGACCGGCGCGAGCTGAACTGGCGCGACGTCCAGAGGGCGCGGCTCACGCAGGAGATCGGGATCGCGCAGCCCGTCGCCTACACGGAGCGCGAGCGTGACCTGATCGCGACGCACGAGGCCGGCCACGCCGTCGCCGCGTACCTCTGCGCCAAGGATCGCAAGCTCGAGGTGCTCTCGATCATCAAGCGGCGTTCGGCCCTCGGCCTGCTCGCGCACTCCGATGCCGAGGAGCGCTTCACGAAGACGAAGTCCGAGCTCGAGGGGACTCTGAAGATCGCGCTCGGGGGCATGGCGGCCGAGCAGCTGTTCTTCGGCGAGTCGGGGACCGGGCCGTCGTCCGACCTGCAGGCCGCGACGACGCTGGCCGCGCAGATGGTGGGCTCGTTCGGGATGGGCTCGTCGCTGGTGTCATACGAGGCGGTCGACAACGGGCCGCACGGGAGCCCGAACATCGTGGCCAAGATCCTGAGCAACGACGACACCAAGCGTGAGGTAGACGAGATCCTGCGCAAGCACAAGGATCAGGTTGCATACCTGCTGGAGGCGAACAAGGACCTGGTCGAGGCCCTGCGCGACGCGCTGCTGGAGCGTGAAGAGCTGCTGGGTGACGAGATCATGTCGGTCCTGGACGACGCCCAGAAGGCCCGCGCGGAGATGCTCGGCTAGCAGTTAACTGGCTGCCCCACGCCTGTGTAAGTTCTGTGGATGGCAGATCCAGCTGACCAAGCCCCTCTGCCGCGCCTCACGGCACCCCGGGCTGACGTCGAGCGCGAGCTACGGTCGCAGGTCTCGAAGGGACATGGCTATCAGGGCGTCCCGGTGTCGAGTCCCGACGATCTTCGATCGCTCCTGGGGAAAGTTCGCGGGTGGAACGACCACAACGTCGAGCTTCTCAAGAGCCGCTTCACGACGTTTCGGGTTGTGAACCACTACGAATCGGTAGGACCCCCCTTCGAAGTCGCCTTCGACATCGACAAGAGCCTCGCTTTCCTCCGCGATTACCTCCGGCAGAAAACGGCCTACCTCTCGACGCTGAAGAAGCGACTCGACCTTTACGACGAACCCATCGAGGGCGGCCCCGCTCCCGCTCGCACGGAACTCCGGAAAGAGACGATCTTCGTAGTGCACGGCCACGATCGTGCTGCGGAGCTCGAGGTTCTGAGGTTTCTGGAGCGCGCGACCGACCTCCGTCCGGTCGTTTTGCACGACGAGCCGAACCGCGGGCGCACCATCATCGAGAAGTTCGAGGAGGTAGCTGCGAACGCAACGTACGCTGTCGTCATCCTGACGCCAGACGACGAAGGGCGGGCGCAGAACGCACCGGACCTGAAACCGCGTGCGCGTCAGAATGTCGTCTTCGAGCTGGGCTTCTTCTTCGGAGCCTTAGACAGGAACCGCGTGGCCGCTCTCTACACGCCCGAGATCGAACGTCCCTCCGACATCGACGGGGTTGCATACATCGAGTTCGACCGGCGCGGTGCGTGGAAGAACGACCTGTACCGTGAGCTCCGCGACGCAGACATCACGGTCCACCCGGAAGCCTTGGTCCCGCTCGGCTAAGAGACCTCGGCTAGTCGATGCCCGCGAAGAGGTCCGACTCCGGCAGGTCCGTCTTCACGGTCGACTTCACCAGCGTGTAGTCCTCCCACGGGTAGACCTTGCGCTGCATCTCGTCGGGCACCGCGAACCAGAAGCTGTCCGGGTCTATCTGCGTCGCGTGCGCGAGCAGGGCCTTGCTCCTCAGCTCGACGTAGTCCGCCACGTCGATCTGCGTCGTTATCTCCGGCTCGTCGAAGCCGAACGAGTCCCAGTTCTCGAGCCAGCCCGCGTACGGAGGCTCGTGGCCCTCGGCCACCGCGGCGTCGTTCAGCAGCTGGAACCGCTTCTTCGTGAACGTCGCGAAGTAGTAGAGCTTCGCCGGCTGCCACGGCGCGCCGGCGTCCGGCCACTTCGATCCGTCGGACGCCAGGTCGAACGCCTGCGTGCCCCACTCGTATACGCGGATGTGGTCGGGATGCTCGTAGCCCCGCGACTCGTCGTAGCAGAGGACGACCTCGGGGCGTTCGGCCCGGATGATCTCGACCAGCTTGCGCAGAGCCTCGTCCGGATCGGCGTTCCAGAACGCCTGCGGGTGCTTGTTCGCCTCGGACTCGGGCATCCCGCTGTCGCGGTAGCCGAGGTGGTAGATGCGGTGCACGCCGAGGAGGTCGCACGCGGTCTCGAGCTCGGCCTTGCGGATCTCGGCCATGCGCTCCTTGATCCCCGGCCGGGCCATGCGGGGGTTGAGGATGTCGCCCTCGGCGCCGTCGGTCGCGCACACGAGCGCGACGTGCACGCCCTCGTTCGCATACTTCGCCATCGTCCCCGAGCCCTTCGAGGACTCGTCGTCGGGATGGGCGTGGATCGCGAGGAGACATTTCTGTGTCTTGGTCACGGGGCTAGG
>DASQDO010000003.1:0-1965 GCA_035634135.1 Actinomycetota bacterium | reverse complement strand
CGATGACCTCCTCGAGCCGCGCCTTCGGCCCCGCGGGCACGACGACGTCGTTCATGCGCCCCACGGTCGCGGCAGGGCCGCTCGCGCGCTGTGGCCGGGGCCACACGGGTGCGTGCCATCATCGGTGGCCATGGAGATACGACTGCGCGGGATCGAGCCGGGCGACGCGCGTAAGTGGCTCGGGGTCACCGAGGTCTCGTTCGGCGCCGGGCTCCCCGACGACGTGTTCGAGGACTTGCGCCACGTCGTCGAGACCGATCGCTCGATCGCGGCGTTCGACGGCGACACGATGGTCGGCACGGCCGGCGCGTATTCGCTGAAGCTCACCGTGCCCGACGGCGAGGTCGACTGCGCCGGCGTCACGATGGTCGGCGTCCTGCCGACGCACCGCCGCCGCGGCGTCATGACGGCGATGATGACGCAGCAGCTGCGCGACGTCGCCGAACGAGGCGATCCCCTCGCGGCGTTGTGGGCGAGCGAGGACGCGATCTACGGACGCTTCGGCTACGGCCCCGCGACCGTCCAGGGTCTGATCGACGTACCACGCCACCGTGCGACTTTCCTCGACGACGGGCCGATCGAAGGGACGATGCGTCTCCTCGACCGCGACGAGGCGGTCGCGTCCTTCCCGGCCGTCTACGACAAGGTCCGTCCGACGAGGCCGGGCATGTTCCACCGCTCGGAGAAGTGGTGGCGGCACCGCGTCGCCCGCAACCCGACGAGTGACGAAGAGGGGCCGTTCTTCCGCGCGTTGCTCGAGCAGGACGGCGAGCCCGTCGCGTACGCGGTCTACCGCGTGCAGCAGAAGTGGGAGCAGGGGGTCTCACGCGGAAGCGTCATTCTCCGCGAGGTTATGGCCGCGACGCCGCGCGGCGAGCGCGACGTATGGAAGTTCCTCTTCGGCATCGACCTCGTCGAGTCCGTGGGATCGCCGTCGTTCTTCCTGCCGTCCGACCACCCGCTCCAGCTGATGCTGGCCGAGCCCCGCTACCTGAACTTCCTGCTGTCGAACGGGCTGTGGCTGCGGGTGGTCGACGTCGGAGCGGCGCTGGAGGCGCGCGGCTACTCAGCCGACGGGACGATCACCCTGGAGGTCCACGACCCGCTGCTGGAGGGGAACTCGGGGACGTGGAGGCTCGAAGCAAGCGGGGGCCGGGCCAAAGCGACGAAGACCGGCGGCGAGGGCGACGTCCGTCTCGGCATCGCCGAGCTCGGCGCGCTCTACCTCGGCCAGTTCACGTTCACGGACATGCTCGCGGCAGGACGGATCGAGGCTTCACCGGAGGCCGTGGAACGAGCCGACGCTATGTGGCGGACGGCCAGGGCCCCGTGGTGCCCGGAGATTTTTTAGCGAGCCGCTACTAACGACACCAGCTTCGGCGGCTTCACGATGATCTTCGCCGGCGGGTTCCCACCGAGGTGCCCCGCGACTTTCTCGGATGCGAGCGCGAGCTCCTTCATCGTCTCCTCGTCGACGTCCGGTGAGACCTTGATCGTGTCCCGCACCTTGCCGTTCACCTGGACGACCATCGTGATCTCGTCGTCGGCCGCCAGGGCGGCGTCGTAGACCGGCCACGGCTCCTTGTGGATCGAGGTGTCGTGGCCCAGCCGGTGCCACTGCTCCTCCGTGACGTACGGGGCGAACGGCGCCAGCAGCTTCAGCAGGGTCTCGAGCAGCTCGCGCATCACGCCGGGATGTCCCCCACCGACGGTCTTGTAGCGGCCGGCGTTGTTGACGAGCTCCATCAGCCGCGCGATCGCGGTGTTGAACGACTTCGTCGAGAAGTCGTCGGTGACGACCTTGATCGTCTTGTGGATGTGCTTGCGCAGGGCGTTCTCCGCCGGCCCCATGTGGAGCTCGCCGACCGAGACCACGTCGCGGTTCTCCTCGCAGAGACGCCAGACCCGCTTCAGCCACGGGAAGGTGACGCGGCCGATGGCCGTCACGCCCTCCTCCGGCCAGTC
>DASQDO010000002.1:0-11323 GCA_035634135.1 Actinomycetota bacterium | reverse complement strand
GGCGACGACGCTCCGGTCCCCGCGGACGACGTCTCGGACGCGCGCTGGGTCCCGCTGGAGGAGGTCCCGTCGATGCCGTGCACGCCGCGCTTCCACGAGACGCTACGCGGGTGGGGGATCCTCCCGCCGGGCTAGCAGGTGAAGACGTCCACGAGCTGGTTCTCGCGGATCTTCGTTCCTCCCAACGGCTGCGTCTCGGACACGATCGTGCCCCCGCCTCCGCACGACTGGACGACGTTGACGCGCAATCCCAGGCCTTCGAGCTCCGAGGTGGCCGCGTCGATCGTCATCCCGCGCACGTCGGGCATCGTCACCTCGTCGTACTTCGGTCCCTGGGACACCGCCATGTCGACACGGCTCCCCTCGGGGGCCGTGCTTCCTCCGGGCGGCGTCGTGTAGACCACGATGCCGAGGTCGACGGTGTTCGAGTAGACGGGCACGGCGACGACCTCGAAGCCCTCGCGCTCGAGCATCTTCTGGGCCTTCGTCGCAGGAAGGCCCTCTACGTTCGGGACGCCGATCGACTGGGGCCCCTTGCTGACGACGACCTCGAGCTTCCCGCCTCGTTCGAGCTTCCCGTCCGCCGGCGTCTGCTCGATGATCTCGCCGGGGTCCGTGAGCGCGAACTCCTCGCCGGTGACGACGATCTCGAAGCCGTACACGTTCGCACGCGTCGTGGCCGCGTCGACCTTCATGCCGATCAGGTCGGGCACTTCGTGCTTCGGCAGCCCGCCCGAGATGACGACCGCGATCGCCTTGCCTTCGAGCAAGGTCCCGTCTGCGGGGTCCTGGGACAGCACGTGACCCTTCGGGACGTCGAGGTCGGTGTCGCGGCCCACGATCTCGAGCTCGAGCCCCGCCTCTTCCGCTTCCGCGCGCGCGTCTGCGCGCGGCAGGCCCGTCAGCGTCGGGACGTCGACGCGCGCGGGGGCCGCCAGCAACGCGACCGCCTTCGCGGCACCGAACGCGAGCAGCGCGAGCACCACGAGAGCCGCTCCGACCTTGATCCGGCGGCCGCGGCGACGCCGCTTCGAACGTGTGATCTCGCGCTTGTCGTCGTCGGGGAGCCGGATGACTCCCGTCACGTCGTCGAGCAGCGAGTCGACCGGCGGCGCGTCCGGGAGCGACCGCACCGACGCCCGCCGCAGCGCCGCGGCCATCTCCGCGGCGTCGTCGAAGCGCTCGGGGGGGTCGAGCGCGCAAGCCTTCATGACGATCTCGTCGAGTGCCTGCGGCAGCGTCTGGTCGAACGTCGACGGCGCGACCGGCGGCTCGATCGCGCGGCGGCGCAGGAGGTCGGCACCGCTCCCCTGCTGTGGCGGGCGCCCCGTCAGCAGCTCAGACAGCACGGCCCCCGCAGCCCACACGTCCGAGGCCGGCGAGGCCGCTCGGCCCGACGCCTGCTCCGGCGAGAGATAACGCAGCGTCCCGGGGATGCCCCCGCCGGGCATCGTCCGGTCCGCGTCGGCGACCGCCGCTATCCCGAAGTCCGCGACCTTCACGCGGCCGTTGCGCGCGATCAGCACGTTCTCGGGCTTGACGTCGCGGTGGACGACGCCCGCCGCGTGCGCGGCCGCGAGCGCGTCGCACACGCACGCCATGATCTCCGCCGCCTGCGCCGGCGCGAGCGAACCTCTGCTCACGAGGAGGTCGCGCAGGTCGGTCCCGGCCACGAACTCCATGACCATGTAGTAGGTCTGCTCGTCGGCCGCGCCCCAGTCGTGGACCGACACGATGTTCGGGTGCGTCAGGCGGGCCGCGGCACGGGCCTCGTCCTTGAAGCGTTCGACGAGATCCGGGTCGGCGGCAAGCGACGGCTGCAGGATCTTCACGGCGACCGGACGCTCGAGCAATACGTCCTGGCCGCGGTAGACCTCGCCCATGCCCCCGCCGGCGATCCTCGCTACGAGCCGGTACCGGTCCGAGAGCGTCTCGCCGACGAGGTCGCGCATCAGGCGCATCTATCCGCCTCCGTGGTAGCGGCGCAGGTGGTAGTCGTAGCGGTTGCCGAGGACCGCCAGGTCCCGAGCGGCTTGCGACGCCTGGCCCGCTGCCGCGTCCGCGGTCGCGGCCGCATCCGAAGCTCCACCCCGGACGTCGTCGAGGGACTTGCGGAGCTTGGCCAGCGACTCCCACAGGCGTTCCGAGACCTGGTCGACGCGGTCGCCGAGGCGTTCGGCGTCGTCGAGCTGGGCTTCGAGCTCGTCGATGCGGGCCTCGAGGGCGTCGACGGCCTCGACCGCCTCGGACGCCGTGGCGTTCGCCTCGTCGAGCCTCTCCTTCGCGGCGGGATCGAGAGCCTCGGCGCGGGCGCAGCCCGCGAATGCTCCCGCCGCCAGCACCAGAGCGGCCGCTCTCGTCATGATCGAAATGCTCACATGAGCCTCCCCGGCCCCCGCGGCAATCTGCAGTCTCTTTGGACCTCAGACATTAACAGAAGCCACATCAGTAACACAGGGAGCTCCAGTCACTCCTCTCGCACGATCTCGGCCGCCAGAGCCGGGTGGTCGGAGGCCTTCGTCCGGAGGATCTGCTGCGACGCGACTCGCAGGCCCGGCCCCGCCAGGATGTGGTCGATCGATCTCGGGGGGCGGGTCCACCACCGGCGGGGAGGCCCCCTGAACCCGGCGGCGAGCAGGGGGCCGAGCCCGGACGCCGCCTGGTTCAGGTCGCCCATCAGCACGACGGGAGGCTCGACCCGGCCGGCGAGGACGGCGAGCGCCTCGATCTGGGCCGCGCGGGCCCTGCGGGAGCGCGACAGGTGCGTGCCGACGAACGTGATGCCGCCCCGGCGGGCGACGACGGCGCCGCGCGGTTCCTCCCGTGCCTGTTGCGGCAGGTGGATCAGCTCGCTGTCGAGACGCTGCTCCTTTGACGCGAGCGCGATCCCGTAGCGTCCGTCGCCGCGTTGGAGCAGCGAGTGGAACTCGACGGTGAGGCCGGTGGCGGCCGCGAGCTCGCCCGGCTGGTTCGTGAAGCCCGTCCGTTCGAGGCCCATGTCGAGCTCCTGGAGCGCGACGACCTCGGCCCCCGTCGCACGGATCACGTCGGCCACCCGGGCGACGTCGACCGCGCCGTCGCGGCCCTCGCAGTGATGGACGTTGAACGTCGCGACCCGCATCTCTTGCAGGATAAGGAAGCCCGTGTGCGAGCATTGCCCGCGTGAATCCGCCGGAGGGGACCCAGACCGCCGAAGAGAACGTCGAGACCTACTGCTACGGCCACCCCGACCGGCCGACGAAGCTCCAATGCACCCGCTGCGACCGCTACATCTGCGGGCAGTGCGCGATCCAGGCGTCGGTCGGCCAGCACTGCCCCGAGTGCGTAGCGGAGGCCCGCAAGAGCGCGCCGAAGGTCCGGACGGCGATGGCCGTCAACGCCCCGGTCACGAGGGCGATCATCGCCCTGACGGTCGCCGTGTACGTGGTCGAGCTGTTCGGCGGCAACGAGTTCGTGAACCGCTTCACGTCGCTCGCGCCGGCCATCGCCGACGGCGAGGTCTACCGGCTCCTCACGTCGGTCTTCCTGCACCTGCCGCTGAGCGAGGGCGGGTACGCGATCATGCACATCGTCTTCAACATGTACATCCTGTCGATCTACGGCGCGCAGGTCGAGCAGCTGTTCGGCAGTGCGCGCTACGCGTTCCTCTACCTCGCGACCGGGTTCTTCGCCAGCGCGGCGTCGTACGGGCTCCAGCAATGCTCGAACGGATTGGGCGCGTCGGGCGCGGTCTTCGGCATCGTCGGGGTGTTGATGGTCTACCTGTACAACCGGCGGAGCTCGAGGGTCGTCGACCCGCACCTGCAGTCGCTGTGGCTGTTCGTGCTGATCAACCTCGCGCTCGGGTTCACGATCGCGCGGATCGACAACATCGCGCACATCGGGGGCCTCGTGTCCGGGGCGGCCCTGGCCTTCGGCTTCGACCGCGGCCGTCTGTCCGAGCCGAAGGCGCCGGCGCCGCTACAGATCGCGACCGCGGTCGTCGTGCTGGTGATAGGCGCGGGCCTCGTGGTCCAGAGGACCGGGATGTTCGAGCTGGCCGACTGCTTCCGCTAGGCCCGGACCTCCACGATCCCGTTCTTGATCACCGCCAGGCCGTCCGGGTTGTAGGTCTCGAAGCCGTAGGTCGCGATCCCGCTGGGGGGGTGGGAAGCAGATGACTCCTTCCAGAAGCGCGTAGTCAGCTCCTGGCCCGGCAGCACCGGCTTCGACAGACGCACGCCGACGCGAGCGAGCCGCGTCGGGTCGCCCCCGGCGAGGCCGTTCACCGCGCCCTTCGACGCCATGGCCATCGTGCACATCCCGTGCAGGATGATCCCCGGAAGCCCCGCCATCTTCGCGGTCGCCTCGTCGACGTGGATGGGGTTGTGGTCGCCGGACGCCTCGGCATAGCGGAACGTCTGGTCGTCGTCGACCTTCGTGGTCTCCTCGTAGACGACGTCGCGCGCGTTCTCCGCGGGAGGCGTCGCCGATCGGCTGCCGGAGCCCGAGCCCCGGATGAACATCGTCCCGCGCACCTCGGCGACGACCTCGCCGTCCTGATTCGTCTCGGTGCCTTTGACCGTGAACGTCTCGCCGGTCTCCTTCTGCTCGACGGACTCGATCGCTCCCGCGACCGTCAGCACGTCGCCCGCGCGGATCGGCTTGTAGAAGACGTGCTCCTCCGCGGCGTGCACGAGCCTCAGCAGGTCCGCGCCCAGCTCGGGATCCATCGCCGCCGTCATGAACGTGTTGAACGCGGGTACGACCGGGAACACCGGCGGCGCCACGACGTCGTCACCGCCGAGGTAGCGCTCGTTCTCGTCGTTCGTCGCGCGTGCGTAGCGCTCGATGTGGTCGGCGGTCACCTCGAAGGTCGAGGCCGGGTACTCCTTGCCGACGAGCTCGGTGTTCAGTCCCACGGGTCCGTCCTCCTATGGATCGTCAGTGCGGCAGCTCGACGTCGGCTTCGCCGATCAGCGCCGTCTCCTCTTCTGGCAGGTCGAGCCCGTCCGGCCCGGGCCCCCGTCTGCGCGCCTCCATCGTCACCTTCACGAGGCCGTCCTCGATCGACACGACGCGGCCGGTACAAGCGATCTCGTCGCCCGGCCACACTCTGGTCGTGAAGCGGACCTTGAAGCGCCGGAGGTTCTGCGACCCGCCGAACCAGTCCGCGGCCGCGTGCGCGAGGTACCCGGCGGGCAGCATCCCCATCGCGAACACAGTCGGTGCCCCGGTCGCCTGCGCGTAGCCCTCGTCGGTGTGTATCGGGTTGAAGTCGCCGGACGCGCCGGCGTACTTGACGATGTCGACGCGCTCGAGGGGGCCGAACACCATCTCGCCGAACTCCATGCCCGGCGAGACGCCTTCCATCGTGATCGTCTGCGGCGCGCTCACGAGCCCGGGTCCTTCGCCGTCTCGATCAGCGTGTAGTACGCGGTGAGGACCTCTTCGTCCTCGGCGTCGGTGAAGACCGACTCGTACGTCACGAAGCGCATCGACCCACCACGCCGTCCCTCCTTCGTGAAGTCCTTCGAGATTCGCATCCGGCCCTTCAGGACCTCGCCGGCGAACGGGAGCCGCTTGTACGTGAACTCCTGCTCGCCGTGCAGGACGCGGCCGTAGTCGAGGTTCGCGCCGAGACGCTCCTCCCGCTCTTCGCGCGGGACCTGCCAGATCTGCGTGACGGTGAACGTCGGCGGGGCAACGATGTCCGGGAAGCCGTGCAGCCGCGCGGCCTCGGGGTCGAGGTGGATCGGGTTGTCCTCGCCGACGGACAGCGCGAACTCGCGTACCTTGCCGCGCTCGACGGGCAGCTCGAACTCGATCACGTCTTCAGGCAAGGGGCTGTCCTCCTCCGATGGCCTTCGAGAGCATCGACATCATGCCCTCCGGCGCGATGCCGCTGGGGAACTTCTCCGTGAGCGCGCTTGCGAGCTCGTCGGGCGTCCAGCCGTCCTCCTTGTGGAGCGCCGTGCCCAGGTCCCACGGCTTGAGCACGTTGATCGTCCCGCCGTAGATGAAGAAGCACTGGCGGGTGATGCCCTGAGCCTCGTCGGTGCACAGCGCGACGACGACCGGTGAGATGTTCGACGGGTCGAGCGGATCGAACCCGTCGGCCGGCTTGTCCATGCCGAAGATGTCCTCGGTCATGCGGGTGCGGGCGTTCGGGGCGAGGCAGTTCACGGTGACGCCGTAGCGGCCGAGCTCCTGCGCCGCGATCACCGTGAACGCCGCGATCCCGGCCTTCGCCGCGCCGTAGTTCGTCTGGCCGACGTTGCCGAAGACGCCCGACGGGCTCGACGTGTTGATCACGCGGCCGTTGATCTGGTTGCCCTCCTTCGACTGCGCCCTCCAGTACGCCGCGGCGTGGTGCGTCGGGGCGAAGTGGCCCTTGAGGTGGACCTCGATGACCGCGTCCCACTCGGCCTCCGACATGCTCACGAGCATGCGGTCGCGCAGGATGCCCGCGTTGTTGACGAGGATGTCGAGGCGCCCGAAGTCGGCGACGGCCTGCTTGACCATCCGCTCGGCCCCCGCGAAGTCCGCCACGTTGTCGTAGTTCGCCGTCGCCTCGCCGCCGTTCGCCTTGATCTCGTCTGCGACCTGCTGGGCCGGCGTCTGGTCCTGGCCTTCGCCTGCGGCCGAGCCGCCGAGGTCGTTGACGACGACCTTCGCGCCGGCCCCCGCGAGGGCGAGGGCGTGCTCGCGGCCGATGCCGCGCCCGGCCCCCGTGACGACGGCGACCTTCCCATCGAGTGACGGCATTGTGAGGCTCCTCCTTCGCGTGCGCGTCGAGCCTAAGGGTGGCTCCGCGGCCTGGTTCTTGACCGAGCAGTCAAGTGCCCGGCGAGTATAGCCAGCGCCTCGTGATTTCACGCAAATTCGCGTCCGTAGGCGCGTCGTTGTGTTTTCATTTCCGTACGTGAGAAAGGAGGTGGTCCAGACTTGTTACCTAGTTTCGACGGACCTCACGAGGTGACCGGCTGTTAGTGGTCCAAGCCTCATAGCAGTAGGGGTTCTGGCCACCTCGGCTTAGGCCACTGGCGGAATCCACACCGGTTCACCGACGCCACCCGTCCCGGGTTTGGTCCTCCGGGCGCCGCAACTGCCGCAAGGGCGGCCGGCGAGAAGCGGGCGGTGCAGAGCCGAACGAGAACGGAACCGGCGCAGGGATTCCCTGCGCCGGTTCCTTTTCATGGGTCAGCGCAGCGAGTACGAGACGTCCGGCCGGGCCCCCGCGTCGCCCGAGTCCTCGCACCGCTTCACGACCTCTCCCCCGGTGCAGAGATCGCGCCGGGCCCCGCCGTTGAGGCGGTCGTGCCCCTCCCCGCCTTCCAGCGTGTCGTTGCCGGCCGTGGTCGGGTAGTACGGGATGCTCCAGTGGTGCGGGTTGATCCACCAGACGGGCGGCATGTCGCCGAAGAGGACGTCGGCCCCGGCGCCACCGTCCAGCGAATCGATCCCGGGGCCGCCGAAGAGCCGGTTCACCTCGCCGTTGCCGACGAGCAGGTCGTCCTCCGCCGTACCGACCACGTCTTCGATCCCAACGAGTCGATCCTGCGGGCTGGTCACGCCTCGCCTCGCGAGCGTCCCGGCGACGAGGTCGGCCGCGATCGGCCCTTGCACCGCGGCCATCACGCCGTCGCGCGTCGGGTCGGATCCGCCGTCGAGCTGATCGCCGTCCAGCTCTGAGAGCAACAGGTCGCTTCCGCCCTCGCCCCGGACGTTGTCGGGCCCCATCCCGCCGGCGAGGACGTTGGGCCCGTCGTCGCCGATCAGCTGGTCGGAGTAGAAGGTCCCGACCGCGTTCTCGATCGCGACGAGCGTGTTCACCTCGCCTCGGGACGCCACGGCCGCGTAGCCTTGCGTGAGGTCGATCACCGTCGCCGCGTGGCCGAGGGCCCGGTACGTGTCGACGCCCTCACCGCCGTCGGTGAGGTCGTCGCCGTAGTCGTCCCCGAGGATGTCGTCACCCGGCCCGCCGTAGAACGAGTCGGTCGAGTCGCCGGCGTCGATCGCGAAGGCGTACAGGAAGTCGCCGCCTCTCTCCCCGAACACCGTGTCCATGCCTGCCACGGTCTCGATCGAGTCCCTCCCGGCTCCGGCGTGGACACGATCGTCGCCCTCGCCGTCGCAGATCGAATCGTTGCCGCCGAGGCCGAAGACGACGTCGTTCCCGCCGAAGGCCGCGATCACGTCCCTGCCGGGCGTCCCGCGGAGCCGGTCGTCGCCGGAGGTACCGGCGATCGTCACGTCGCTTCCGCCGCACTTGTTCTCGTAGCCCTGGGCGCGGGCGCGGGCGGGGGCTCCGGCACCGGGCAGGAGCGCGCCGAAGAGGATCACTGCTGTGACGGCGCGGGCGACCGCGCTCTTCTTCCCCACACCGCGAGGCTACGGGGGCCGGGCTTCCCCTGCGGCCGGCCTCAGCCGCGGCGCCAGCAGACGAAGTTTGCGTCTTCGGCGGATCCCATCGCCTCGATCAAAGCCCCGTTGTCGAAGCCGGGGAGGCGCTGGAGGTACGGGAGGAGATCGGCGGCCTCCAAGTGCGGGACCACGATCCCGGAGCCCGCGTCGTCGCCGAGAAGAAAGAAGACGTCCTCCTGCCAAGGGCCGTTCGGCGTCGTCCTGACGGCGACCTCGGCGAGCCGGCTCCATTCCAGCCGCTGCGCCCTACGCCCGCGCACCTTCACGGTCACCGCGTCGTCTCTCACGACGACCCGGGGGCGCGGGGGGCGCGGTCGCTCCGGGAGCATGCCCGTGGCGCGGAACTCTGCCGCGCTGCCGCGGACGATCCGCGAGAGCTCCGCCTCGAACCGCCGGGTCCCCTTCCGGTGCGCGAGGACGAACGCCACGACCGCCAGAGCAGTCAGCGACAAGGCGATCGCCCAGCCGAGCATTAGCGCCCCAGCAGCTCCGTGAACGCCGCTTCGTCCAGCAGCTCGATCCCCAGCTCCTTCGCCTTGTCGTACTTCGAGGCCCCCGGGTTGGCCCCCACCACCACGTAGTCGGTCTTCTTCGACACGCTGCTCGTGACCTTGCCGCCCAGGTCCTCGACCGCGTCCTGCGCACCTTGCCGGCTGAAGCCCTCGAGCGTCCCCGTGATCACGAACGTCTTGCCGACGAGAGGGCCCTCCTTCTTGCGTGCGACCTCGACCGGGTCGACGCCGGCCTCCTGAAGGCGCCGGATCACGTCGAGGTTGCGATCCTGGGCGAAGAACTGCGTGATCGAGCGCGCGATGACCGGGCCGATGCCCTCCATCGCGAGGAAGTCCTCTTCGGTCATCTCCTTGAGCCGGTCGAGCGACCCGGCCTGCGCTGCGATGTCGAAGGCGCGGCCCCCGACGTGCGGGATCCCGAGCGCGATCAGCACGTTGCCGAGCGGCCGCTTCTTCGACGCCTCGATCGCCTCCGTCAGGTTGCGGATCGAGATCTCACCCCAGCCCTCGTGGCCCTCGAAGTCCGCCGGCTTCAGCTGGTACACGTCCGCGACGTCCTTGAGCAATCCGCGCTCGATCAGCCAGATGATCGTCTTGTAGCCGAGGCCTTCGATGTCCATCGCGCCGCGCGACGAGAAGTGGAACAGCGTCTCGATCAATTGCGAGGGACATTCGAGGTTCACGCAGCGGGTCGCGGCCTCGCCCTCCTGCCGCACGAGCGGCTCGCCGCACGACGGGCACTTCTTCGGCATCACCCACGGCTTCGCGCCCTTCCGGCGGAGCGACGGCACCGGGCCGACGACCTCGGGGATCACGTCGCCCGCTCGCCGGACGATCACGGTGTCGCCCTCTCGCACGTCCTTGCGCGCGACCTCGTCCTCGTTGTGGAGCGTCGCCGTCGAGATCGTCACGCCGCCGACGAACACGGGCTCGAGCTGCGCCCACGGGGTCGCGACGCCCGTACGTCCGACGTGGACGCTGATCTTGCGCAGCAGCGTCGTGCGCTCCTCCGGCGGGAACTTGTAGGCGATGGCCCAGCGCGGAGCCTTCGCGGTGAAGCCGAGCTCCTCCTGCTGGTCGATCGAGTCGACCTTCACGACGACGCCGTCGATCTCGTAGGGCACGTCGTGGCGGTGCTCCTGCCACTGCGTGCAGTACTCGTAGACCCGGTCGAGGTCGTCGACGCGGCGGTTGTTCGCGTTCGTCCGCAGCCCGAGCTCGCGCAGGGTCTCGAGCGCCTCGGAGTGGGCGCGGAAACGCCGCCCCTCGGCGTAACCGATGCCGTGGCAGATCAGCGAGAGCTTGCGCTGCGCGGTCACCTTCGGATCCTTCTGGCGCAGCGACCCCGCGGCGGCGTTGCGGGGGTTGGCGAAGACCTTCCCTTCTGCTTCTCCCAGACGAGCGTTCAACTTCTCGAAGTCCGCGGTCGTCATGTAGACCTCGCCGCGCACCTCGAGGACGTCCGGAGCGTCGCCGCGGAGCTTCAGCGGGACGGCCGCGATCGTCTTGAGGTTCGACGTGATGTCCTCGCCGGTGCGCCCGTCGCCGCGAGTCGCTCCGCGCACGAGCGTCCCGCCCTCGTAGATCAGGTTGACGGCGACGCCGTCCATCTTCTGCTCGACCATGAAGCCGTCCGCGGCACCGATCCCCCGCTCGACGCGCTTGCCCCAGGCCTGGAGCTCCTCGAGCGAGAAGCAGTTGTCGAGCGACATCATCGGCGTGCGGTGGACCACCGGGGCGAAGAGGTCGGACGGCGGCGCGCCGATCCGCTGCGTCGGCGAGTCCGGCGTGACGAGGTCGGGATGCGCTTCTTCGATCTCGATGAGCTCGCGCACGAGCGCGTCGTACTCGACGTCTGCGATCTCGGGGTCGTCGAGCACGTGGTAGCGGTACGAGTGGTAGTCGATCGCCTCCCGCAATTCGGCTACGCGCGCCGCCGCGTCCTTCTTCGCAGCCATTACCGCTCCGCCAGCAGCATGAGGCGCCGGCGCGTGAAGACCCAGTCGTCCCCGTCGCGCTCGAACCCCATGCCGGTCTCGGCACCGATCTTCTCGATGAGGTCACTTACTGCGGCGATGCGCTCCTCCGGGAACTCCCCCGGCCACATCCACGTCGACAGCCGCTGCTCGGACTCCGTGACGCGTTCGTCGACGATCTCGAGCCCGGCCGAGCGGGCGATCATCCGGTAGGCGGACGGGGGCCGCGACATCGCGTGCGAGGGGTCGCGGGCGAGCTCGAGCTCGGTCATCATCAGCGCTTCCTCGTACCTCTCTGTCGCGACCTGGTCGACGAGGAGCACGCGCCCGCCCGGCTTGGCCACGCGCCGCATCTCCTTCCCGACTGCGGCCGGCTCGTGCACGTGGTGGAGGGCCTGCGCGCTCGTCACGAGGTCGGCCGAGCCGGAT
>DASQDO010000001.1:0-7339 GCA_035634135.1 Actinomycetota bacterium | reverse complement strand
CGTGGACGTACTTCTCGCTCGCGGTCGTCACGGCGAGCAACTCCGTCGTCGGCAACCAGAACCTCATCCACAAGATTTACTTCCCGAGGCTGCTGCTGCCGATGTCGTCGGTCCTGCCGGGGGTGATCGACTTCGCCATCGCGTTCGTGGGCCTCGTCGTCCTGATGCTGATCTACGGGGTCGGGTTCGGCCTTCCCTTCCTGTTGTTCCCGGTCTTTCTGCTCATGGCCGTGCTGCTCGCGCTCGCGCTGGGGGTGTGGCTGTCGATACTCAACGCGCGCTTCCGCGACATCCGCTTCGTCGTCCCGTTCCTCGTGCAGATGCTGTTCTTCGCGTCGCCGGTCGTGTACTCCGCCGACCAGATCCCGGACGAGTGGAAGGTGCTCTACGGCCTCAACCCCCTCGTCGGGATCATCGACGGGTTCCGGTGGTCGATCACCGGGGCGGGAGAAGCACCGGGACTCTCGGTGCTTCTGTCGGTCGCTTTCGTCCTCGTCGTCCTCGTCGGCGGCCTCGTGTACTTCCGGAAGGAGGAAGCGACGATCGCGGACATCGTATGAGTCGGTCCAAGGCCCTCGCCGTGGCCGGTCTGGGGAAGAGGTACCGGATCGGGGTCGAACGCCACGGCACGTTCCGCGACGCGCTGGCGCATCCGCTTCGGCGCCTCAAAACGCGCGTCCGCGCCGGGTCGGGCGCGGCGAGCCACGTGTGGGCGCTCCAGGACGTGTCCTTCGAGGTGGCCGAGGGAGAGGCCGTGGGGATCATCGGGCGCAACGGCGCCGGGAAGAGCACGCTGCTCAAGATCCTGGCGCGGATCACGAGGCCCACGACGGGCAGGGCCTCTCTCGCGGGGGCCGTGGGGAGCCTGCTCGAGGTCGGGACCGGCTTCCATCCCGAGCTGACCGGGCGCGAGAACGTGTATCTGAACGGGGCCATCCTCGGCATGACGAAGGGCTACATCGACCGGCGCTTCGACGAGATCGTCTCGTTCGCCGAGACGGACCGGTTCGTGGACACTCCCGTGAAGCGCTACTCGAGCGGCATGCAGATGAGGCTGGCGTTCGCGGTCGCCGCGCATCTCGAGCCCGAGATCCTCCTGGTCGACGAGGTGCTCGCGGTCGGCGACGCGCAGTTCCAGAGGAAGTGCCTCGGGAAGATGAGCGAGGTCGCGGGCGAGGGCAGGACGATCCTGTTCGTGAGCCACAACATGGGGAGCATCGTCCGGCTCTGCGACCGCGCGCTGTGGATCGATTCGGGGCGCCTGCAGAAAGACGGACCGGCGCGCGACGTCGTCCGCAGCTATCTCACCGTAGGTGAAGCCGAGCAGACCGCACAGACGTGGGGGCCGGGTGAGGGCCCGGGCGACGACTCCCTGCGCCTGGCGAGCGTGCGCATCACGCAGGAAGGCAAACCCACGACGAACGTCCACATCGACAAGCCTTTCGACGTCGAGGTGGAGACCGAGGTGAACGCCGAGTCGTCGGGAGGCGTCGCGGTCGCGATCCGCGTGCTCAATCCCGAAGGCGACATCCTGCTGGAGAGCTCCGAGGTGATGCAGGACGACCTGCCCGTCCGCCGGCGCGGTCGCTGGGTCACCAAGTGCTCGTTCCCGGCCTACGCCCTCAACGGAGGCTCCTACTATCTCTCGGTCTTCGCAGACGAGCCCCACGTCAAGGTCGTGTTCTCGGAGGAGAGCGTTCTGAAATGGACCGTCGAAGCTGTGTCCGCGGGCATGGGCCGCTACGCGCCCGGCGCCTGGAAGGGAGTGCTCGGCCCGGGCCTGCCCCAGTGGTCTCTGCACGGGGTCGACTGAGCCGGCAGCGAAGAGTCGCCCCGATGAGGATCTCTTTCCTGACTCCGGAATATCCGCCCTTCGGAACGACGGGAGGGATCGGCTCGTACGTCTCGATCATCGCCCCGACGCTCGCGGCGCGGGGCCACGAGGTCCGCGTGATCACGTGCACCGGAGCACTCCGCGAGGACGTCGTCGACAGAGGCGTGCACGTGCACGTCAGGCCGCTGCGGCCCCTGCCGGTGGTCGGCCGGATGGATCGCGTCTCGCAGACGCACGCGCGTCTTGCCGCGGCGCGTTCGTACCGGGCCGCGCTGCGAGAGCTCGAACGACCGGACGTGATCGAGTCGCCGGAGTGGATGGCCGAGTCGTTGCGGATCCGCGGGTCGACGCGCCGCTCCCGGCTCCTCGTCCACCTCCACACGCCGGTGGGGTTCATCGCCCGCCACGGGCAAAGGCTCGGACGCGACGCCGCGCTGGCCCACCGCATCGAGTTGCTCAGCATCCGGGGGGCCCGCGCGGTGACGTCGCCCTCGAAGTTGCTGCTCGACCTCGTGTTCCCGTCCGGGGCCCCTCAGGGCCCTCTCGCGCGGGTGATCCGGCAGCCGATCGACGTCGACCTCTGGAAGCGCTCCGACGCCGTCTCCCGGACCGAACGCGTCGTCCTCGTCGTCGGGCGGCTCGAGAGGCTGAAGGGCGTGGACGTATTGCTGGAAGCGGCCGGCAAGCTGCCCCCCGAGGTGCGCGACACGACGACGATCGTCGCGGTCGGGAGGTCCTCGGGCCTGCACGAGGGCCGGCCCTACGCGGAGTGGCTGTCGAAGCTCGCCGAGCGACACGGCGTGCGGTTCGAGCAGCGCGGCGAGGTGGCGCGAGACGAGCTCGCCGCGCTCTATGCCGCGGCCCGCGTCGTCGCGCTGCCCAGCCGCTTCGACAACTTCCCGATGGTGGCGTTGGAGGCGATGGCTTCGGGGAGGCCGCTCGTGTGCTCGACGACTTGCGGAGCGGCGGAACTGGTCGGTGGAAGCGGCGCCGGTGAGGTCTTCGAGAGCGGCGACGCCGGCGCGCTGGCGTCCGCGCTGCTGCGTTACCTGACGGACGAAGCCGCGGCCCGAGCGGCCGGCGACACCGGCAGGGCGCTCGTCGAGGCGGAGTGCGCGCCGGACGTGATCGCAGGTCAGAGGGAACGGCTGTACGAAGACATGGCCGAGGCGTAGAGGAGGCCCGTCGACTTTGGATCCCGTACGACAGCCGGAGCTCGCGGTCGTGGTCCCCAGCCGGAACCGGTCGCGGTTGCTGGCGGACTGCGTCGGCAGCCTGCTGCGGCAGGACACGAAGGCGGGCTACGAGGTCCTCGTCGTCGACGACGGCTCGACCGACGACACGCGCGAGCGGATCGAAGCACTCATCCCCGGCGCGGAAGGGCGACTGCGATACGTGCACCAGCCTCCGAGCGGGTTGAACGCCGCGCGCAACGCCGGGCTCCGGGACACCGGCGCCCCGACGGTCGCGTTCCTCGACGACGACGCCCTCGCCCCCGAGACCTACGTGCAGGCGGTCGTCGAGGGCACCGCCTCGAACCCGGGTGTGGACTGCTTCGGGGGCCGGATAAGGCTCCGGCTGGAGGGAGAGGTCCCGCGCTGGTGCGGACGCGAGCCCATCGGCGAGACCGAGCTGGAGGAAGGCGACGAGGACCGGTTCGTCGAAGCCGCGTGGGGAGCGAACCTGATCGTTCGACGCAGCGCGATCGAGAGGGTCGGCCCGTTCGCGGAGGACATGGCCCTCTACGGCGACGAGGTCGAATGGCAGAGCCGGATACGCCGCGAGGGCGGACGGATCGTGTACCTCGCGCAGGCGTGGGTCTGGCACCGGCGAACGGGAAACGAGCTCCGGCTGAAGGCGCTCCTCCGCAGGAACTTCAAGAAGGGGCTCAGCTACGCGCAGACGCGGATCCTCATGCAACGGCACGTCTCGCCGTGGGGAGGCCTGAGACACGTCGCCTTGGGCCTCGGACACGCGGCCCGCCGCCGGTGCTGGATCGGCATCGTGCGTGCGGCCCTGGGGGCCGGCCACGCGATCGGCGCGCTGAGGCTGCTGACGTCCGGCACGTCGTCGCCGTACCTGCACTGGCTGCCGGCGCGGCGCGAATCGTGAGCGCCGCCGCGGCCCGGTCCCCGCTCGTGACCGTCGTCACCCCCTGCCTCGACCCGGGGTGGCGGCTCGAACGATGCATCGCGAGCGTCGCCGCCCAGACCTACGCGCACGTCGAGCACGTCGTGGTCGACGGGGCGTCGACCGACGGGACCGTCGAGCTGCTTCGGGGGACGCCGTCCGTGAAGTGGGTCTCCGAGCCCGACTCGGGCCAGACCGACGCGATCAACAAGGGCTTCGCCATGGGTGGGGGCGAGATCCTCACGTGGCTGAACGCCGACGACGAGCTCCTCCCCGACGCGGTCGAGAAGGCTGTGGCGTGCTTCGCCGACCCCGCGATCGGGTGGTCGTATGCGAACACGGAGCTCGTCTATCCGGACAAGACCCAGACCTGGGTGGCGCCGGCGACCCTCCGTCCGGACAGCTTCGACTGGATCATGCCGTTCCCGCAGCAGGGCTGGTTCATCGCACGCTGGGCCCTCGACCGCGTCGGCCCGCTGGACGAGACGTTCCATCTCTCGATGGACTACGACCTCTGCCTGCGGCTGTTCACGGCGGGGATCCCCCACTGCTACGTGCCGTCGACGCTGGCGCGCTTCGAGGTGCACGCCGAGTCGAAGACGGGATCGACGAGCTACGTCGCGTTCATCGACGAAGGCGCCCGGGCCATGAGGAAGGCGGGCCGGCTGACCGCCTTCTACATGGCCATGGGCCAGCGGTGCGCGTATCTCTCGGCGGAAGACGATCGAGTGGACCGGGCCCGCTTGCGCGCGGAGGTTCTATCGACCGTCGCGGATCACGCCGGCCGGCCACGACGGGACAGGGCGGCCGTGAAAGCCGGCGCCTATACGGCGGCGGCCCAGATCGAGTTGAAGTCAGAGCGGAATCCCAAGCCGTTGCGGAGCCTCGGATGGCTGCTGCGCCCGGAGCCCTGGCGTTTCGGCGTCACCCGCGGCCGCTCGATGGACCTTGCGAAGACGGCCGTCAGACGACGACTCGGAGGATCTCCTCGATCGAGGTGAGGCCCATGCGGGCCTTCTCCATCCCGTCGGTGCGCAGCGTGATCATCCCCTGCTCCCGGGCGGTGCGGCCGATGACCTCGGCCGAGGCGTTCTCGGCGACGAGGCGCTCGATGTCCTCGGTGACGGGCATGAGCTCGTGGATCGCCATCCGGCCCTTGTACCCGGTGTTGCCGCAAGAGGTGCAGCCCACCGGGCGGTAGAGCTTCGGGGGCTCCTGGTCCGGGTCGAACGGGAACTTCGCGTGCGTGAGCTCGTCGATCGACGGTGCGTACGGCTCCTTGCAGCGGTCGCAGAGCTTGCGGGCGAGTCGCTGCGCCAGTACCGAGTCCAGCGACGAGGCGACGAGGAACGGCTCGATCCCCATCTCGACGAGCCGGGTCAGCGCCGACGGCGCGTCGTTCGTGTGGAGCGTCGAGAGCACGAGGTGGCCGGTCAGCGCGGCCTCGACCGCGATCTGTGCCGTCTCGCGGTCACGGATCTCACCGATGAGCACGATGTCGGGGTCGGATCGCAGGATCGACCGCAGGGCGGAGGCGAACGTGAGGCCCGCCTTCGGGTTCGTCTGGACCTGGTTGATGCCGGCGAGGCGGTACTCGACCGGGTCCTCGACCGTGATGATGTTCACGTCCGGCTTGTTCTTGATGTTCAGCGTCGCATAGAGCGTCGTCGACTTCCCCGACCCCGTCGGCCCGGTGACGAGGATCGCCCCGTACGGCTTCATGTAGCTCTCGCGGAAGCGCTGGAAGTTCTCCGGCAGGAAGCCGAGGTCGGACAGCTGGAGCAGCACGCTCGACTTGTCCAGGATCCTCATGACGATCTTCTCGCCGTGGACGGTCGGGAGCGTAGCCACGCGGATGTCGATCTGCTTGCCCTGGAGGACGAGGCCGATGCGGCCGTCCTGAGGGACGCGGCGCTCCGCGATGTTGATGTCCGCCATGATCTTCAGGCGGCTCGTGATCCCGGCCTGCACGGACTTCGGCGGGCTCATGACCTCGTGGAGCACGCCGTCGATCCTGTAGCGGACGCGCAGGTCCTTCTCGCCCGGCTCGATGTGGATGTCCGAGGCGCGGTCCTGGACCGCCTGGGTGATCAGCAGGTTGACGAGCTTGATGATCGGGGCGTCCTCGGCCCCCGCGGTGGCGAGCTGGGCCTCGAGGTCGTGGGCCGCTTCGCCCTCTTGCTCGGCAGCGGCCTCCTCCACCAGCGTCTCGGCCGTGCGGTCGAGACGGTAGTGACGGCCGATCGCGGCGGCCACGTCGGCCTTGGTGGCGACGACGGTCTTGACGTCGCGCTTGCTCATCGCGCGGATGTCGTCGACCGCCACGACGTTGGCCGGGTCGGCCATCGCGACTACGAGACGGCCGTTGTCGTCGAACCCGATCGGCAGGCAGTTGTGACGGCGGGCGACGAGCTCCGGCACCAGGGCGACGGCGGACCCGTCCACCTTGGTCTCCGTGAGGTCGACGAACTCGAGCCCCAGCTGCTGCGCCAGGACGGAGACGAGCCCCGCCTCGGTGACGAAGCCGAGCTCGATCAGGACGCGGCCGAGCGAGCGCTGGCGCTGCGCAGCCTGGTCCTTCGCCTCTTGTAGCTGCTGCTCGGTGACCAGGCGGCGGGCGAGCAAGAGCTCGGCCAGCCCGGCTGCCCGAGGTTTCGAAGTGACCGTCATCTGCTCCCCTGGTGACGTCGCGACCGTGGCCCTCCCATAGGGCCTATATCGGCGGCTGGCCCTCCGACTGAAGGGCCAATCCGGTCAGCCCGCCGCCTTCACGGGCTCCAGTCGCCGCAGCACCCCGAAGAGGATCCGCAGCATCACGTCCTTCACGTCGTCCCGGGAGCGGGGGTCGCAGGGGACGACCTCCGCCTCGGGCCCCACATCGAGCCGTTCCCGCACCCGGGCCAGCGTCTCCGCCGGATCGACGCCCGGCTCGTCGAGGTGCGTCACGCCCACGACGAACGGGACGTCCGCGTAAGCCCGGAACGTCTCGAGCTGCCTCGCCGCCTCGGCCGCCGAGCGCTCGTCGGAGCCGTTCACCAGCAGGACGAACCCGATCATCCCCTCGGAGAGGACCTCCCACATGACCTCGAAGCGCCTCTGCCCGGGCGTGCCGAACAGCAGCAGCGAGAGACCGTCCCCGAGCGACACCCGGCCGAAGTCCATCGCGACCGTCGTCGTCTCTTTCCTCTCCCGGGTCTCGTCGGTGATCGTCCGCTCGGTCCCGATCACGGCGACCTCGGAGATCGTCTGGATCAGCGAGGTCTTCCCGGCGGCGAAGGGCCCGGTCACCACGATCTTGAGGGGCCGGGCCGCCCGTGAGCCGGCGTGCGTCCGCCGGACGATCGGCCTCGTCACAGGCCCTTCACCCCGTCGATC